>CAYFMB010000065.1:0-8863 GCA_964344095.1 uncultured Klebsiella sp. | reverse complement strand
CACCCTGAGCGAGCTGGCCCGCACCTACGGCACACCGTTGTATGTGCTCGATGAGAAGACCTTGCGGGCCACCTGCCGCGCCTACCGCCAGGCCCTGGCCGAGTGCTATCCCGGCCCCTCGCTGGCGCTCTACGCCTCTAAGGCCAACAGCTCCCTGGCCCTGAGCGCTCTGGTGGCCAGCGAAGGCCTCGGTCTCGATGCGGTCTCAGCCGGAGAACTGCTGACGGCCCTGCAGGGCGGCATGCCGGCCGATCGCATCGTGCTGCACGGCAACAACAAAGCGAAGGAGGAGCTGGCCCTGGCGGTCGAGCGCGGCGTCACGGTGGTGGCCGACAACTGGCGCGATCTGGAGCTGCTGGCCGAGCTCTCACCCACCTTTGCCAGCCCGGTGCGGCTGATGCTGCGCTTCACCCCCGGCATCGAGTGCCACACGCACGAGTACATCCGCACTGGGCACCTCGACAGCAAGTTCGGCTTCGACCCCGATCAGCTCGAGACCGTGCTCAAGCACCTGCAGACCTGCCGCTGGGCCCGGCTGAGTGGACTGCATGCCCACATTGGCTCGCAGATCTTTGAACTGCAGCCCCACCGCGACCTGGCCGGCGTGCTGGCCGACGCCCTCGTGCTGGCCCGCAGCCTGGGCCACCCCGTCGAAGATCTGAACGTGGGCGGCGGCCTGGGAATCCGCTATGTGGCCAGCGACGATCCGCCGAGCATCCAGGAGTGGGTGCGCACCGTGGCCGAAGCGGTGGTGGCTGCCTGCCGCGAGCGCGGGCTCGATCTGCCGCGCCTGCTGTGCGAACCGGGCCGCTCCCTGGTCGCCACAGCAGGAGTCACCCTTTACACGGTGGGCAGCTGCAAGGAGATTCCCGGCATCCGCACCTACATCTCGGTCGATGGAGGCATGAGCGACAACCCCCGACCGATTACTTATCAATCGCAGTACACCGCCGTGTTGGCGGACCGCGCCACGGCAGCGGCGAGCGAAACCGTGACCGTGGCCGGCAAGCACTGCGAATCGGGGGACGTGCTGCTCAAGGACGTGGCCCTACCCCCCGCCGTGCCGGGCGACGTGCTGGCCGTGTTTGCCACCGGTGCCTACAACGCCTCAATGGGCTCGAACTACAACCGCATTCCCAGGCCGGCAGCGGTGTTGGTTCAGGGGGGCTCAGCCGAGCTGGTCCAACGGCGCGAGCAGCCAGAGGACCTACTGCGCTACGACGTGCTGCCGTCGCGGCTCGCCGCACTAACCTAAAGGTCATCGTTATTGGGACCGGAGCCCTTGGGGCACCGGCGATCTGAAGCATCGACCTGCGTCTGCTGCTCGACCTGCTCTGTGCCGTGGGGCTGGGTGTGCTGCTGTTGGGGCGTGTGACTGAAGCACGCACCCTCTGGCTGCTGCGGGGCTATTTGATGCTGGTGGCGCTGGCCTGGGTGGTGCAGCGCTACGCCAACCTGCCGCTCACCAGCAAGCTCGTCGATGCCCTGGTGCTGGCCTGCAGCCTGGCCCTGGCGATCCTGTGGCAGGGCGATCTACGACGCCTCATGGAGCTGCTGGGCACAGGACGCTTGCGCGTGCTGGTGGGCAATCGCAGCCGCGACCGCCTGGCCTCGGGTTCGGTGGCCACCCTCAGCGAAGCGTCGGGTCGCTTGTCCCAGCTGCGCCGCGGTGCTCTGATCGTGGTGGATCTGGGCAGCGATCTGCGCCCGGAAGACTTCCTCAATCCGGGCATCACCATCGATGCCCAGCTGTCGGTCGAGCTGTTGCTCAACCTGTTTGCCAGCGACACCCCGCTGCACGATGGCGCCGTGCTGGTCAAAGGCAACCGCATTTTGGCTGCGGGTGTGATTCTGCCCCTCTCACGCCAGGGCATCAACCGCTACGGCACACGCCATCTGGCGGCCCTGGGTCTGACCGAACGGTTTGACCGCTGCCTGGCGATCGTGGTGTCGGAGGAAACGGGCACCCTGTCGCTGGCCAGCCAGGGCCGGCTCGAGCGACCGATCACCAGCAGCCGGCTCCACGATCTGCTCAGCGAAGCCATCAGCTTGCCGGCAGGGCGTAGCGTGGCCAAGGACACGCCGGAAACCCGCGGATGAGTCGCGCCCTGGCGACCGCCAGCTCCCGAACCAAGCACGTGCTGCCTGCCGAGCTCGATCGCGCGCGGCTACCGGCCCATGTCGCCGTGATCATGGACGGCAACGGGCGCTGGGCCAAAGGGCGCGGCCTGCCCCGGGTCATGGGCCATCGCGAGGGCGTCGAGGCGCTCAAGCGCACGCTCAGGCTCTGCAGCGACTGGGGTATTGGCGCCCTGACCGCCTATGCCTTCTCGACCGAGAACTGGAACCGACCCGGCGAGGAGGTCAGCTTCCTGATGACCCTGTTCGAGCGGGTGCTGGCCCGCGAACTGGAGTCGCTCGAGCGCGAGCAGGTGCGCATCCGTTTTCTCGGTGACCTGGCCCCCCTGCCGGCAGCTCTGCGCCAGCTGATCGCCAATGCCACCGAACGCACCGCCGCCAACAGCGGCATTCACTTCAACGTGTGCACCAACTACGGCGGCAGGGCCGAGCTGGTGCATGCCGCCCGTCGACTGGCCGAGCGCGCCGCCCGCGGCGAACTCGATCCGGCAACAATCGATGAGGCCTTGATCGCCTCCGAACTGCACACTGCCGGCGAGCGCGACCCCGACTTGCTGATCCGCACCAGCGGCGAACACCGCATCAGCAACTTTCTGCTGTGGCAACTGGCCTACGCCGAGCTCCACATCACCGACGTGCTCTGGCCTGATTTCAACGAAGCGGCTCTGCTGAGCGCCCTGCGGGATTATCAGAGCCGTGAGCGGCGCTTTGGCGGTGTCGAGCCGATCGCCCCAGCGCCCTGAACTCCAGCCCAGACCAGCCTTGACCCTGACCCCCGCCAAACCGACCGCAGCTGCCCCGCGCCACGACTGGAGTGTCGCCGAAATCGAGGCGCTGCTGGAGTTACCGCTCATGGATCTGCTGTGGCAGGCCCAGGCGGTGCACCGCGAGGCCAACCCCGGCTACCGGGTGCAACTGGCGTCGCTGCTGAGCGTCAAGACCGGCGGTTGCGAGGAGGACTGTGCCTACTGCCCCCAGTCACTGCACCACAGCAGCGACGTCAACAACCGCGAAGATCTGGCCCTGCAGGTCGAGCCAGTGCTGGCGCGGGCCCGGTCAGCCAAGGAAGCCGGTGCCCATCGCTTTTGCATGGGCTGGGCCTGGCGCGAGATCCGCGATGGTGCCCCGTTTGACGCCATGCTCGCCATGGTCGAAGGGGTGCGCGCCCTGGGCCTCGAGGCCTGCGTCACCGCCGGCATGCTCACCGACACCCAGGCCCAGCGGCTGGCCGAAGCGGGGCTCACGTCGTACAACCACAACCTCGACACCAGCCCCGAGCACTACGACCAGATCATCAGCACCCGCACCTATCAGGAACGGCTCGAGACCTTGCAACGGGTGCGCCAGGCCGGCATCTCCATGTGCTGCGGCGGCATCATCGGCATGGGCGAAAGCCTGAGCGATCGCGCCTCGTTGCTGCAGGTGCTCGCCAGCCTTGAGCCCCACCCCGAAAGCGTGCCGATCAACGCCCTGGTGGCTGTCGAAGGCACCCCACTCGAAGAGCAGCCGCCGGTGGATCCACTCGAGCTGGTGCGCATGGTCGCCACCGCCCGCATTCTGATGCCGCGCAGCCGCGTGCGCCTGAGCGCCGGCCGCGAACAACTGAGCCGTGAAGCCCAGATTCTCTGTCTGCTGGCCGGAGCCGACTCGATTTTCTACGGCGACACCCTATTGACCACCAGCAACCCTGCGGCCGAAGCCGACCGTGAACTGCTGGCGGCCGCCGGGGTGACGCCCTGGCAAGGGTGAAGCGGTGGTGAGTAACGACGTTGCGCATGGCACAGCTCCCCTGATCCCCTCTGGACCCGGGCGGTTCATGGTGGCGGCCTTCTACCGCTTCAGCCCCCTGGGCGCCGATGACCTGCCGGCCCTGCGCGCCGAGCTGCACGCGCTCGCCGCAGCTGCCGGGGTACGCGGCACCATCCTGTTGGCGGGCGAAGGGGTCAACGGCACCATCAGCGGGCCCGCAGCCGGGGTCAAGCAGGTCTTGGCACGGCTGCGGCTGATCGAGGGCATGGCTGCGCTAGAGGCCAAGGTCAGCTGGGCAGGCGAACAGACCTTTGCCCGACTCAAGGTGCGGCTCAAACGCGAGATCGTCACCATGGGCTGCCCCACAGTGAAGCCGACCGAGCAGGTGGGCACCTATGTGGCCCCGCAGGACTGGGATGCGCTGATCAACGACCCCGACACGCTGGTGATCGACACGCGCAACAGCTATGAGGTGGCCGTTGGCACCTTCGCCGGAGCGATTGATCCGAAAACGGCGAGCTTCCGTGAGTTTCCCCACTGGGTCGAGCGCGAGCTGCGTCCCTTGATGAGCCAACGTCAGCCGAAAGCGATCGCCATGTTTTGCACCGGCGGCATCCGCTGCGAAAAGGCCACCGCCTACCTGCTTCAGCAAGGGTTTGAGGGCGTGCACCACCTGCAGGGCGGCATTTTGCGGTATCTCGAGGAGGTACCCGCAGCGCACAGCAGCTGGCAGGGGGAATGCTTCGTGTTTGACCAGCGGGTCACGGTCAACCACCAGCTCGAGCCTGGCAGCCACAGCCTCTGCTTTGCCTGCGGCCTGCCCTTGTCCCCCAAAGAGCTGCAGCATCCCGCCTACCTTGAAGGGGTGAGCTGCCATCACTGCATCGACAGGTTCACAGACGCCGATCGTGCCCGCTTTGCCGAACGCCAGCGTCAGCTGGAGCAGCAGCGCCAGCTCGGCGGCCACAAGCCACAACAGACCCCCTGAATGAAGGGCACACAAGCAAGACAGCGCAGGGCATGTCAGCAACACGGGTGTTCATGCTGCTGACGCTGCTGCGGTGAGTGGTCTGAACGAGCAGCCAGCGATTCTCTACAGCTTTCGGCGCTGCCCTTATGCAATCAGGGCGCGACTGGCGCTGGCCGCTGCGGGAGTGCAGCCCTCGCGCGATCTGGACGTGCGCGAGGTAGCCCTCAGGGCCAAGCCCCCGGAACTGCTCACTGCTTCTGGCAAGGGAACAGTTCCGGTTCTGGTGCTGCCTGGCAACACAGCAGAGGGCTCAAGGATTGTTGATGAAAGTCGCGCCATCATGCACTGGGCCCTGGATCTCACCGACCCCGAGGGCTGGTGGCACGGCCGCACAGCTGCAGAGCAAGCAGTGATCGAGGCGCTGATCACGCGCAACGATGGTCCTTTCAAACACCATCTCGATCGTTTCAAGTATGCAGGCCGTTTTGGTGCCAGTGGTCTCGAGCAGCAGCAGCACCATCGCCAGAAAGCACTGGCGATCCTGCGCGACTGGAACGGGCAGCTTGAGCGTGGAGGTTGGCTGCTGGGGAGTGAACCCTGCCTAGCCGACTGGGCCCTGCTGCCCTTTGTGCGCCAGTTCTGCCTGGCCAATCCAGTTGGCTTTGACAACGAAGCCGATCTCGATGCCCTGCAGCGTTGGCTGGCCCGCTTTGTGAGCGGACCCGAGCTGGCCCAAGTCATGACAGATCCCTGGGCAGCGCGCAGCCCCTGGCGCTCGCCGAGCTGGCTGTATCACCTGGCCCTGAAGGCAGATTGGCAAGCCGCACGAGCAGCCAGAACCGATTACCGAATCTCAACGCGGGGCCGCACCTTGGCAGAGGTGGGCTTCATCCACCTCTGCCATGCCGATCAGGTAGACGCCACCGCAGCGCGGTTTTACAGCGATCTCAGTGATCAGGACCTGGTGCTGCTTCACATCGATCCTGCCAAGCTGTCAGCCGCTGGCTTGCGCGTGATTCAAGAACCCGCACTGGTGCAGAACCATGGGATCGAAGCGCAAGAGCTGTTCCCCCATCTTTATGGCCACCTGCCGCTCGAGTCGATTGTGACCAGTCAGACGTTTGAGAGGCGTTCCCTGAGCAACAACATCTGACAGAAACGAGCGATAATGGAGCCTGCGACAAGAGCAGCGATCAACCGTCGTGCTTGTTATTTCGGAACCACGCGCTGACCGATGACCGTTCTTGCCAAATAAACCTTAAATTCCTCAGCATCAATCACACCATTTTGATTGGAATCCATGCCGCTATAGCGATCACCGATGAATCCGGCTTGACCGATCATGCCCGCTTGAAGGTTCGTCGGGCCTTGCAAACGTCCGATCACTGTCCTGACCTGCCATCCCTTGATTTCAGCTGGATCAAGGCGGCCATCCTGATTGACATCAACCTCAACTTGAAAGTCCCTCCGCCCAGCCAGCAGGCGGCCGGGTTCGTTGTTCGCTGCTGTCAGCGACTCAATCAGAACATCCACCTCAGGTGTTTGACGCGATGACGGAACGACATGGCTGTTCACAGAAGCCGACAGTCGCTCTGCGTCAGATCCTTGCAACAGGCGGCGGACTGCACGTTGACCTTCAGCACGTTCGAGACGACCATCCTTGTTGGCATCTGCAAGTCGGTCGAGCGGGGAAACAACAGCTCGCTCAGCAGTCGCCAGCTCAAGCACAGCCTCAGCCAAGCGGGCCATCTCAGACGCATCAAGCGCACCACTGCGATTGACATCAACCTCTGCCCAGACCTCAGCAACACCTGGAGATTGCTGCGTTGTTGAGGAGAGGGCACGCGGCTGTGTGCTAACAACTTGAGCCTTAGATTCAGGTGCGATCAACAGCACAGAATCGGCGAGACCGAGCACAAAACATGGAACCGCAAAGAGCACAACAGCACGGGATCTCTGAAGGCCCATTACAGATACTCAATCAATGAATTTATATCTTAAGCAAGCGCACCAAGGCGGTCAACCTGACACCACCACCCAATGATCTCGAGGCAGTGCTTAGGCGATCAACCCTGACCAGCCTTGCCCCCTATCCATCGAACAGACTCCTTGCCCCAGCATCGTCCAGAACGCAGCAATGACGCAGTCCACACTGGCTGATCTGGAAACCCAAGCCAGCATCAGGGGTTTGCTGTTGCGCCTGCAGGTGCGCCAACAGGGGCCGCTAACCACGCTTCGTGTGGGGGTCGCGCGCCGCAGCGACCAAGGGCTGGTGCTTCTGGGCGAACTCAAAGGCTGGGCCCTGCCCACAACCGATGGCCTGCGGCTCGACACCATGCGCGTGCAGGGCGAGCAGACCGCCTGCGTCGGTCCCCTGATCTGGGCTGCCACTTTTGCCTGGGCCCTGGAGGCCACGCCTTGCCGCCGCGCCACCCTGCTGGCCATACGCGACAAAGAGGCGCAGCACCGCCGCCTGGTGCGCTACTTCAGGCGACTGGGTTTTGCACCCCTGCGCGAGCTGGGTGCAAACGTCTTTGATCTGGGGCCGCGGCTGATCTGGGGTGGCTCGGGGTTGCTGATGCAAGGCGACTGCGCCAACGGGCTGACACAGGCCCTGCGGCATTGGCGACGCTGCGACGGCTAACAGATCCTCGACCTGCTGAGCCTCTCCGCAGCGGCGGGGTGGGGCTGCGGCGGTTTGACTGCAGTTCAACGCTACCCACAAGTCATTTTGATTGGCTGATTAGCGTTCGCAAGTCACTCAAGGAGAGCCAGACATGATGCGTGTGACTCAATCTGGTCAACCCGCACAAACGACCACAACAACAGTCATCCAAAGACTTCGCCAACTGACCACAACCATGCTGATCGTTGGCAGCACCACAGCACTCTGTGCCTCGCCCCCTGCAGCCAGTGCAGCACCCCTCATCAATGGCCTGGGCGGCCCGCTGGGTTTCGGCGAAGGTGAACTGGCAGCCAATGACGACCTCTCGACCGGTGAGCTTGATCTGCCCTTTGCGATCAACTTCTTTGGTAACACCTATGACCATTTCTTTGTCAACAACAATGGCAACATCTCATTCGGCGGTGCGCTGAACACTTACACACCCAATGCATTTCCTGGGGCGCCTCGACCCATGATCGCCCCCTACTGGGCTGATGTGGATACCAGAAACCAACCTGGAGGTGGACGGGTCTTTTACAACCTCGATGACCCTTCATCCCTGGTCGTCACCTGGAACAACGTCGGCTATTACGCGAATCACAACGACAAGCTCAATAACTTCCAACTTGTCATGAACGATCAAGGTTCAGGAGACTTTGATCTCGAGTTTCGCTATGACCGGCTTGAGTGGACCACGGGCGATGCCAGCAGTGGTTCAGGTGGTCTTGGCGGAGACCCAGCGATCGCCGGTTATGACTCAGGCAACGGCACCGATGCAGACATGTTGCCGTTCTCTGGCACGGCAGACGTGCTGAGACTGGTCAATACCAGCAACGTCAACAGCAACAGCCCTGGCTTGTGGCGATTGACCGTCAGAAACGGCAACCCTGACATACCCGACGTCCCTGGCCCCTTGCCACTGTTGGGAATCGCTGCTGCTGCGGGCTGGACGCGCACGTTGCGCCGTCGTCTGAACGGTGTTCAGTCAGGCGGCTGAACATCAGCGCCCGCGTGATAGCTGCTGCGCACCAGGGGACCTGAGCGAACCTCGGCAAAGCCGAGCTCGCGAGCAATGGCGGCCAGTTCGTCAAACTCCTGGGGCGCCCAGTAGCGCGCCACCGGAATGTGTGCCAGCGAAGGCCGCAAGTACTGACCCAGGGTGAGGCGCTGGCAATCGGCGGCGCGCAGATCGCCCAGTGCGGCGATCACCTCGCCCTTGGTTTCACCAAGGCCCAGCATCAGACCGCTCTTGGTGGGGATGTCAGGCGCCAGCTCGCGGGCTGCCGCCAGCAGCCCCAGCGAGCGGCAGTAGGTGGCGCCGCGGCGCACCTCGCCCTGCA
>CAYFMB010000064.1:0-8875 GCA_964344095.1 uncultured Klebsiella sp. | reverse complement strand
TGATCGTGCCCGAGGGCAGTGATGAGCACGCCTTTGAAGGGGGCGCCTTCACCGGGTCAGGCGTGCTGATTCACTCGGGTCGCTTTGACGGCCTCAGCAACACCGACGCCAAAGCGGCAATCGTGGCGGCGGCCGAAGCCGATGGCTGGGGCCAGGGCCGGGTGCAGTTTCGCCTGCGCGACTGGTTGATCTCCCGCCAGCGCTACTGGGGCTGCCCGATTCCGGTGATCCATTGCGGCAGCTGCGGAGTGGTGCCGGTGCCTGCTGAGCAGCTGCCGGTGGAACTGCCTCGCAATGTGGCCTTTAGCGGCAAGGGCGCTTCGCCCCTGGCCCAGCTTGAGAGCTGGGTTGCGGTGGACTGCCCCTGCTGCGGCCAGCCGGCGCGGCGCGAGACCGACACCATGGACACGTTCATGTGCTCCAGTTGGTATTTCCTGCGTTACGCCGATCCGCACAACACGGAGTTGCCCTTTGAGAAGGCGGCGGCCGATCACTGGCTGCCGGTGGATCAGTACGTGGGCGGCATCGAGCACGCGATCTTGCATTTGCTGTACTCGCGCTTTTTCACCAAAGTGCTGCGCGACCGCGGTCTGCTGAGCTTCAACGAGCCGTTTGCGCGCCTGCTCACCCAGGGCATGGTCCAGGGCATCACCTACAAGAACCCGACGACCGGCAAGTACATCCCGCCCAGCGAGGTTGCCGATCCCAGCGATCCGCGCGACCCGCTGACAGGCGACGTGCTGGAGACGTTCTTCGAAAAGATGTCGAAGTCCAAGTACAACGGTGTCGATCCGGCCCAGGTGATCGAGCGCTACGGCGCCGACACGGCACGCATGTTCATCCTGTTCAAGGCACCGCCCGAAAAGGATCTGGAGTGGGATGACGCCGATGTCGAGGGACAGTTCCGCTTTTTGCAGCGCATCTGGCGTCAGGTCCAAGCCGCTCAAGAGCGCGGATTGAGTGTCGCTGCCGGCATCGCGACAGGGGTGAGCGCGACGAGCGACGCCGAAACCGAGCTGCGCCGCGCCGTGCACAGCGCCATTGGCGCCATCAGTGAGGACCTGCAGGACCCGTATCAGTTCAACACCGCCATCGCCGAGCTGATGAAGCTCAGCAACGCCATGGCCAGCCACATGGAGGCCTGCAGCGAGTCGGTGGCGACCGAAGCGGTGAGCACCCTGCTGGTGCTGCTGGCGCCGTTTGCCCCGCACCTGGCGGCCGAGCTATGGCAGCAACTGGGCGGTAGCGGCAGCGTCCACGAACAACCGTGGCCGACCGCTGACGCCTCGGCCCTGGTGCGCGACACCATTCCCCTGGTGATTCAGATCAAGGGCAAGGTGCGCGGCAACCTCGAAGTGCCTGCCGATGCCGACAAGGCCACCCTGGAGCAGCTGGCGCTGGCCAGTGACATTGCCGCCAAATGGCTCGAGGGCAAGGCCCCAAGCCGCGTCATTGTTGTGCCCGGCAAGCTGGTCAACCTGGTGCCCTGAGCTGACCCGAGCTCAGCGAACCGACTGCCTGATCCGCCGAAACGTCAGGTTGATGCGGGGCTGCTGCACCCGTTTGCGCCGCGGCAGTTCATGCAGCCAGTGCTGCTGGGTTGGTGGATCCATGAGCAGCAGGTCGCCATGACCCAGTTCGATGGCAACCGGTGCAGAACCATGCGCAAGGGCTGAGCGCGGTTTGGGCTTGAAGCGCAGAGCGCGCGCAGCGCCCAGGCTCAGCGACACGATGGCAGCCTCCGGATCCAGCTCTGGCTCATCGTCGGCATGGCAGCCCATGGCGTCGCCGCCGTCGCGATACAGGTTCAGCAGCAGGGAGTTGAGCGGATGGCCGCACAGCTCGCTCAGCTGCTGACGCAGCAGAAGCAGGCTGGGCAACCACGGCTGGGATTCCTGCTGCAGGCCGCTGTAGCGGTAGTCGCAGCCTGGGTCCGCCATCCAACAGGTGAGCCGTGGCAGCGGATGCACACGGCCAAACAGGCGGATCGATTCCTGACGCCAGGGCACCTGATCCAGCAACTGCTGGATCAGACCATCGGCTTGGCGATGCCAACCACTCCAGTGGCGCAACGCCAGACCTGGTTCAGCAATCAGCTGCGGGCACAAAAAACCCCCGGGGTCACCGGGGGAGGACAGTCCAACCATGAAATGAAGACTGCTGAGCAACCTCAGCAGCTGGAGATCAACCCAGACCGATCTGGCTGAGAATGCCCTGGCCGGTCAGGAGCTCAGTGGCCAGACCGATCACGAAACCCATCATGGCCAGGCGGCCATTCCAGGTCTCGGCGAAGGCCACGAAGCCAAAGCGGGTGTTGGAGTCAGCCATGGACGTTCGTTGATGACGAAACTTGAAGCAAGTGTAAAGGCATGTGAAGGGGATTGGGTGTCTTCCTTGCGCCCATGGTGTTCGGTTCTCCGCCCTGCGCTGCTGACGAGCCGTTGGCAGCTGCTTGCACCTGCCCTGCTGAGCATCAGCCTGGGTTGCACGCCCCTGGCGATGCTGCCCCAGCCTGCGACTCGGCCGCTGCCACCACCACCGGTCCTGGCCAGTGGCAGCTACCCGCAGTTACCCGGGACAGCGACGGAGCTGGCTGCCTTGCTGCTGCAGCTGGAGCAGACCCTGCGCGGTGCCAGCGATCCGTCGATCGTTCCCGCTCTGGGACATCGCCAGCAAGTGCTGTATCGCCGACTGGGCCGCGATGCCACCCTTGCCGCTCAGGTGCGTGCCCTCCTGCCCCCCAAGTGGCAACAGGTGCTGGACCACCACCTGGCAGCACGGCGGGCGTTACAGGCCATGAATCCGCGGGGTATCCGTCCCAGCACCCTGCCACCCTGGCGAATCGTGGCGCCGGCGCCAGCCAAAGCACTGCTGTCGGCCTACCGCAAAGCCCAGGCCAGCACGGGCATTCCCTGGCAAGTGCTGGCCGCTGTCAACCTGGTCGAAACCGGACTGGGCCGGATCGATGGCATCTCCGTTGCCGGTGCCACCGGGCCGATGCAGTTTCTGCCGTCAACCTGGGCTGAGCCGGGCATTGGCCGGGGCAACATCAGGGATCCTGACGACGCCATCCAGGCCGCCGCCCGGTATCTGGTGCGTCGCGGCGGCCTCAAGGACATTCGCCGTGGATTGTGGGGGTACAACAACAGCGACCACTACGGCACGGCCGTTCTCCAATACGCCGCTCTGCTGAGCGACGACCCGCGGGCCTTTACAGGGCTCTATCAGTGGCAGATTCACCTGCTCACCACAGCCGGGGATGTGTGGCTGCCGGAGGGAACCCACAACCGCATGCGCATTCCGGTGCAGGAGCACCTGATGCGCTACCCCTGGGCCGCACCACCGCGCTGAAAGCTGAGTTGCAGCGGTTGGCCCCAGTCGCCAGTGGCGCTGTAGCCGCGATGGTTGTGGCACAGGTGCCTCAGGATCCAGAACAGGGGTTCCGGTGAGCTGGGAGCCTGGTCGCCCAGGGCCTGCTGTAACGCGTGCAGGGTGCGGGGTTGCCCATCAGCCAGGCAGGCCTCGAGTCGCTCCTGCAGGGCCAGGATCTGTGCTGCTGCCTTCTTGCCGGCTTCAACGCCAGGTTGGTGGTAGGCATTGATGTTGACCAATTCGCCGTAGAGACCAACGGCGCGCTCAAACAGGGCGATCAGAGCGCCGAGGCTGCGTTCGCCAAAACGATCCATGGTGATCGCCAGGCTCTGGCGACCACCCTCGAGCAGCGCCGTGCGCGTGCCCTGCAGGAACCCGTCAAGGAAATCGGCCGGGTTCTCGCCATCGACCGCAGCAATATCGGCTGGATCATCGAGAGCCTCGATGAAGGTCACAAAAAAGTTGTCGATGCCGTCGCGCAACTGCTGCACATAAGCGTGCTGATCCGTCGAGCCCTTGTTGCCGTAGACGGCAATCCCCTGATGCACGACCTGGCCCTGGCGATCGAGTTTCTTACCGAGGCTCTCCATGACCAGCTGCTGGAGGTAACGGCTGAACACCTCAAGGCGGTCCCGATACGGAAGCACGACCATGTCGCGCAAGCCCTTGCCCTCGCCGGCCACGTACCAGCTCGCCGCCAGCAGGGCAGCGGGATTGCGCTCAAGCTCAGTGACGCGGGTCAGAGCGTCCATGCTCGCGGCGCCATCGAGAAAGGCGCGAATGTCAGCGCCGATCAAGGCACCGGGCAACAGTCCGACCGCGCCCATGATGCTGGTGCGACCGCCCACCCAGTCGGGCAGGTCAAACCGGGCCAGCCACCCCTGGGATTGGGCAAGTTGATCGAGGTGACTGCCGGCCATGGTCACGGCCACCGCCTGGCCGGCCCAGCTGCAACCGGCAGCCTCGAGACGGTTCCGGGCCTGCTCCATGCCAATGCGGGGCTCAGGGGTCCCACCCGATTTGCTGACCACGATCACCAAGGTGGTGGCCAGGCGATCCCCCAGGCCTGCCAGGGTGCGGCTCATGCCCTGGGGATCGACATTGTCAAAGAAGTGGAAGGGCAGCCCGCGCCCTTGCTGCTGCAGGGCGCGGATCATGAGCAACGGGCCCAGGCCTGAGCCACCAATGCCGATCCACAGCACATCGCTGAAGGGCCTGCCGCCAGGAGCCGTGATGCCTCCACCGAGCACCTGTTGGCCAAAGCGCTCGATCGCGTCGATTTCTGCGGCGATGTGGGCGCTCGTTGCCTGATCCGGAGCCAGCCGGGGGGAACGCAACCAGTAATGCCCAACCATGCGCTGCTCATCGGCATTGGCGATGGCGCCCTGTTCGAGGGCCTGCATTGCCGCAAACGCTTGATTGAAGCGAGGCCGTAACAGCTCCAAGCGCTCAGGCCCCAAAGCCATGCGACTCACATCGAGCCAGAAGCCGAGATCCTGATCGAACCACAGGAGCTCGCAGAACCGGTCCCACTGCTGCTGGGGTGTTGCCGTGAAAGGTTCAGCGGCCAGGGACATGGCGGCTTGGGCGCGAAAGCCACCCGAAGTTATCGGTGTCTGGTGGCCTTGGCACCGTTGAGCAGGGCCTCAAGACACGAATCCTGCTGCAGGACAGGCGCAAAACCGAACCGTGGAGATCCAGCAGTGCGATCCGGTTGTTCTAACTTGCAACAGCAAGCTGAGCTGCGGTCTTTCGTGTTGAAGCGTCGACAGCTGCCGCTCGGCAGATCTCTGGCTCGGCGCAGCCTCCTCTGGGCTGGCGCGCTGTCCCTGCTGGGAGCCAGCCAGATGCTGCCTCGCCAGACCAATCTGCCGCCGTTGACCGAACCCGGCTTGGTGGCCAGCATCAGCTCCACCAACAACAGCGCGGGTGCCGATCCGCTGGAATTTTCGGCCCAAGAGCTCCAGGAACTGCATCGCCGTTTCGGCGTCCATGGCGCACAGCCACGCCTTGCCCAGCTGTTCACAGCAGGCCTCGACCAACTCGAACCCCTGCGTGCGCTCACCTATTCAAAACTTGAAGACCTGCGCCCGATCGTTTGGCGCGAAAGCCGCCGCCAAAGGGTCAATCCGATGCTGGTGATGGCGGTTCTGTTCGACGAACTGCAGCATGCCAAGCCAGGTGAGGGCCACCCACTGGCCGCCCACTCGGGCCTGTTCAGCACCCTGGGGCCCGCCCAGCTGGGCCTCGGTGAGATGGTGCACCAGGGCTTGCTGGCTGCCGATGCCAGCGATGCTCAGCTCCAGGCAGCCCGCACGCGGCTGCTGGATCCCGAATTCAACGTGACCCTGTTGGTCGGCAAATTTGCCCGCCTCAGCAAGGATCTGGGCTATCCCCGTGGGGTGGTGCCCATGGCCAGCCGCACTCCCAGGGAGGCCAGGCGTCTGGCCGTGCTCGCCTACCTGCACAACGGCAAACTCGATTACCCCCGCCGCATCCTGCGGTACATGCAGGACCCAGCCCTCCAGGCGCTGGTCTACGGACGCCGCGAATTTGCCACGACGCCGCTGATCTGAGCGGCGGCGGCGTTGGGGCAGAGCAGGCCGAGGTTGGCCAGCCGTGTCTGCAGGGCCGTCCAGTCAAAGCTGCGTGGGTCAGAGCGTTCACCGCCCAAGTCCACGTGGGCATGGGTGGTGATGTGGGAGTAGGGAATGCTGAAGCGCTGCATCCAGTCAGCGAGCAAGGCCGCCAGGGCGTCGTATTGGGCCTGGGTGTACCCCGTGTGGCCGGGCTCATCGTCCTCCCCATCGAGGGGAGTCTCCAGGCTCACGTGCAGCGCAAAATTATTAACGGAGCCGCGGAATTCGGGGTTCGTGACTGCCCACTGACCGTTGAAAGCCGAGTTGCCGGCGCCAAAGGCGCGCTTGCGCGGATCCAGCAGCTGAACAACCGCGCCGTCCTGCCCGATCAGGGCGTGATAACTGACCTGGTCCTCGTCGCGGGGGTGAGGTGTCACAAAGGTGTTGATGGCCGAGCCAATGCCGTAGACGGTCTCGTGCAGCACGATCAACTGGGGGGTCGGATTCAGCGGCTGATCAAAGGCATCGCGGCGGTAGCGATTGCCATAGTTGGTTGGATCGATGGCGAGCGTGGTTCCAGCCTGTCGCAGCTCCCTGAGCTGTCGGCGCAGACGCTGGCCCTGGGTGATATCGAGTCCAGTGCACTGCTGTTTGAGTGGCGAATGCCAAACGCGCCGCTGCGGTGGTTGAGGCGCTGCCGAACCCGATCCAGGAGCTGGGCTGCTCCACTCGCCCACGCTGCCGCGCTCAGACTGGTGGCTCAGCCAGCCCACAGCACCCAGCCCAACCGCCGCGAGCGGCAGGATCAGCACCGACCAGGAACGCAGTGGGCTCATGGCTGCAGCATCAGCCAGGCCGCGCGGCGTTGTTCAACACTGCTGCCCGCCCCAGAATCGATGCGCAACTCCCAACGTTCGGGCTGGGGCGCAGGCAGTTCGGGGCTGACACAGCGCACCAGGCCATCACGGCAGATCAACAGCTCACAGCTGCTGCCGACCAGAGTCGTCAGCAGCTGGTCAAGATCCTCCTGACTGCGCACGCGTTCGCCATTGCAGGCGATCAGCTCATCACCGACCTGCAGACCAGCCCGCTGTGCCGCTGCATGGCGCTGGATGCGCTGAATCCAGACGCCTCCTCCCGGTCTCTGCTCGAGCTGCCACCCCAAGGCGGGCTTGCTCGACGGGAGTGACTGCAAGTGCAGGCCGACTGTCGTCAAGGCCTGCTCGAGCGGCGGATCATCCGTGCTGCTGAGCCATTGGGGTAGCAACGTCGTGAGCTCGGGGTCGTGAGCTGCGAAAGCGTGAAGCAGATCGGCCTCCTGATAGCCGCGACGCTGGCAGCCGTGGCTACTCCACAGCTGCTGCAACACAGCGCCCAGCCAGCTGCCCCGCTCGCGCAACCGAAGGTCGAGGACCAGCGCCAGTACGGCTCCCTTGAGGTAGTAGCTGACCTGCTGATTGGCTGCATAGGCATGGGGGCGATAGAGCTTCACCCAGGCCTCCTCGCTGCTGTTGCGCAGGCTTTGCACAAAGCGCCCCTGAGTGGTTTTGTAGCGCGTCAGCTCCTCGCTCAGGTCAGCCAGCACGGCGTCGGCGCTACAGCACCCCGCGGCATGGGGCAGCAACTGGTCGACGTAGCTGGTGACGCCCTCGGCAAACCAGAGCGTCGGGACAACCACGGCGCGGTTGTAGTCGATTGGTGCGAGCTGAGCGGGCCGCAGTCGCCGCACGTTCCATTGGTGCAAGTACTCATGGGCGACGAGCTGAAGCAAGCGGCGGCGGCCATCGGCTGTGCGCAAGCGGCGTCGACCGAACTGCAGCACGGTGCAGTTGTCGTGCTCCAACCCGCCATAGCCCTGTTCGCTCAGATGCAACACGAACAGGTAGTCCTGGGCGGCCGGTTGTGGCACACCCATCAGCCGGCAACAGGCCAGACAGACCTGCTCGACGTCGTGCAGCCAGGCTGGGTCCTCGGCGGGCAGATCCCCACCCCAGCCAACCCAGCGGTGCGGCACTCCGGCAACCATGAAGCTGTGGCAGGCATGGGGGCCGGCCTCCACAGGGCTATCGATCAGGGCATCGAAGCTGTCGGCCAGCCAACAACCATCGCCTTGCTGCGGCAACGGCACAAAGGCCTGCCACCCTTCAGGCAGGGCGAGGCTGAGGCGGTAAGGCGACCAGCGTTCGCCATCGATCTGGAGGGCGATCGCCGCCAGCGGCATGAAACCGTGCTCGGCGCTCAAATGAGCCGTGCGCACCGTCAACTCAGTGGCCTGAATCGTGTATCGGACCGTGATCGGAGCAAGGCTCGCGAGCTCCAGTTCCCATCGAAACGGAGTGACCCGCCGTGGGGACAAGGTCTTGCCCTGTTGCTCGATGACCAAGCCTTCGAGATGGCCGACGTACTCACGCAGCAGGTAGGAACCAGGGGTCCAGCGGGGCAAGGCCAGACCCAGCTGGCGACAGCGGGGCGACAGCTGCAGGCGAACATCGACGCCATGGCTCTGGGCCTGGCGCAGATCGAGATGAAACTCAGGCACGGGCTGGCTCAGGCCGCAAGCACCACCTGAGCGGCTGCGAGCGCCGGGTCGCTGGCCAGCTGACGCAGGGCCGCGTGCACGGCATAGGCGCGGGTCAGGCAGCCCAGTAGATGCTGCAGCGGAAGGGAGCGGCTGAGACGTTGCAGGTCAGCGACCAAGGCCAGTTGGCCGCCGCCCTGGCGCTGCCAACCAATCGCCAGTCCGCAGCTCAGCGTGACCTGCACGTCAACCGCCACAACGTCATCAGCGAATCCCTGCAGGCTGCCGCCACGTTGCGGCTGGAGCCCCAGCTCCTCAAGACTGGCGGCCAGGCAGTCGACATCACGCAGGACCGTGGGCAGGATCGAGAGATGGGACATGAGCCGTGGCCCGCTTTGACAAACCC
>CAYFMB010000063.1:0-8967 GCA_964344095.1 uncultured Klebsiella sp. | reverse complement strand
GCTTGTTGCACCGCGCTTAGCCGCGTGCTGAGCAAGCTCTGCACCTGCTCTTTGAGCACGTTGGCGCGCTGGCCCACCAGGGGACGCTCTTCGGCCGAGAGTTTGCCCATGGCCCCCAGCACGCCAGAGAGGCGGCCCTTTTTACCCAGCAGCGAAATCCGCAGGTCTTCGAGTTCGCCGGCGCTGGCGGCCGCTTCAATGCTGCGGGCCGCCTCGGCCTCGAGGCTCTCCAGCTGCGCGCTGAGCTCGGTCAGGGTGATGGGGGCGCCCACAGAAAGCCGCAACGGGTGGGGGGACTGTAGGCAGCGGCACTGTCGGCTTTGCCTCGCAGCCCCTGGTCACCGCCTCCCTACGGTGGCCGCATCAGCCCAGCCTCGATGGCCCCTTTGCGGATCCTGATCAGCAACGACGACGGGGTCTTTGCTGATGGCCTGCGCACCCTGGCGGCGGCGGCGGTGGCTCGCGGTCATCAGGTCAGCGTGGTGTGCCCCGATCAGGAGCGCTCGGCCACCGGCCACGGCCTCACTCTGCAGACCCCCATCAGGGCCGAGCGAGCCGATGAGCTGTTTGCCCCGGGGGTGCGGGCCTGGGCCTGCAGCGGCACCCCCAGCGACTGCGTCAAGTTGGCGCTCTTTTCGCTGCTGGAGGAGTGGCCCGACCTGGTGCTCTCGGGGATCAACCACGGCCCCAACCTGGGCACCGACACCTTGTATTCAGGCACGGTGAGCGCCGCGATGGAGGGCACGATCGAGGGCCTTCCCGCCCTGGCCGTCAGCAGCGCCGACTTTCAATGGCGGCAGTTTGAGCCGGCCGCCGCCATTGCCCTTGAGGTGGCCGAGCGCGTGATGCAGCAGGGCTGGCCCACCAGCACCCTGCTCAACCTCAACGTGCCACCCCTGCCCGCTGAGCAGATCGGTGAGCTGCGCTGGTGCCGCAAGGCGGTGCGTCGCTACACCGATCAGTTCGTGCAGCGGGTGGATCCCCGCGGCCGCAACTACTACTGGCTGGCCGGGGAAGTCGCCAATGACCTGGAGGCCGAGGTGGCGGGTCCGGCTGACTGGCCCATTGATGTGGCACATGTGGCCGCTGGCGGCGTGTCGCTCACGCCGCTACAGCCCGAACTGTTCTGGCGGGGTGATTGTGCTGCTTTGCCAGCCGTTGGCGGCCTTGATGCACAACCAGGTGTCTAGGACTTTAGCGTTCAGATTGACATGCCTGGCGCTAAAGGGGTCGGACCAAATGACTGCTGTAGGTCTTTGCTGAACAGAGTCAGTTTGTTGTCGGGTGTTAGACACCAGCTGCCTGAACCCAGCGTTGCAGCATTAAAGTAATTGGCATTGATGATGTCGGTTGCTCCCGTTTGGCGTGGAACGACGCCGATGGCAGCATCACCGGGGTCAAACAGATTGTTGTTGTTGGTATCGCGGTACAGATTTGCGGTTTCATTGCTGTACGTGTAAGAGTTCCCTTTGTATTGCCCCTGTAGTTTTGCTCCGATGATGTTATCGGCGGCAAACACAACCGCCCAAATCGTGGGCGTGTTGCTTTTCGTCGTGCCGGTTAGCGGATCATTCTGCTGCAGGGCGGTGATGCTGACATAGGGATCAGCAGCGGTTGCTTTGGCGCCAGCGGGGGTCTGCAGAAGGTCGGGACGGTACGTCCAGGTGCCTGCTTTCTGTGTTGCCTTACCAGTGGTGCAGGCAGTCGTAGCCAACTGGCTTTGGCGCGCGCTGTTGGCGTCTGCAGTGCTTGCTTGTGGTGAAGCACTGAGGCTCGTCTTGGGAGTCTTGTTTGGAGGGATTGGCTTCGGGGTGCCTGAAACGAATGTCGCGTTGGGAATCTTGCTGATCAGCTTTCCGTAGCGGTTGAGAAACTCTTTGCTCGTTAGTTGTGTGGCGGTTTTGAGATTGACGGCGGATAAGTCGATGGTCCTGAATTGCTCTGGCTTTGGTGCGGGGAAGGGATCACCGAGTCTGTTGAGGTAGTAACCCATTTCAAACGCCTTGCTGTCTTGGCCGAACTGATTGACCTGCTGCGGGCGTGTATCGATCAGCGGTCGGCCAGAGTAGTTCGGGTCGTACCAGATGCAGTCGAAAAATTGGGCAACGTTTTGGGTGTTGACCTGGCTATCGATCAAAAAGAGATCGTTGGCATCGACCCGGCCCATGTCCATTGCCCAAAAAGCGCCACTGGTTTTAAAGGCTGGCTTGATGGAAGGCAGCAAATAGATGTCGGCAACCCCTTCAGCTCCCTGGGCTTTGGTGGCAATGATTTCGCGGGGCTTTGCTTTGATCTTGCCCTGCAATAGTTGGTATTGCGTATGGTTTGGACCGATGACGGCGCCCATGAGTTGTCTATTGAATCCTGCAAAATTTACAGGACAAGCACAACGACCTGCTGCTTGGGGTTGTCTGTGTGTTCAGTCACGCGTTGACCTTGCCTCAGCTTGGTCGGTAGATGCGCTGCAGCAGCCAGAGACTGATCCACAGGCCGATCAGATGGGCAAACATCACCTGGGTGTTGCCCAGGACTGAGAGCATTTCGATCGAGGTGATCGGCAGGCCCACCACGCGCCCAGCGGTGCCGGGCGCAGCCTGGATCTGGGCGCCGAAGAAGCCCGGAACCTGTTGGGAGGCCTGCACGAACAGGCTGCCGGCCAGTGACTGGTAGCCCACAACGGCCAGGGTCACGCCGATGAGGTCGGCCAGCAGCCCGCGCTTGATCAGGCGCGCCGTTTCGCCCTTGCTGGGCCGCGCCGCA
Source organism: uncultured Klebsiella sp. (assembly GCA_964344095.1). Classification (GTDB taxonomy): domain Bacteria; phylum Cyanobacteriota; class Cyanobacteriia; order PCC-6307; family Cyanobiaceae; genus RGUW01. The sequence goes on along the minus strand of CAYFMB010000063.1, from coordinate 6,207 downwards.
CTGTTGAGGGCGCGGCCGCAGCGCACGATCTGCCAGCTGTGCCAGAGGCACCACAGCAGCAGCAGAAACGCCAGGGTTGTCAGCGAAATGCCGGGGCCCAGCCCCAGGGCCCGTGAGGAGTTGGCCGCCAGCCTGCCGCCAATGTTGTTGAAGGTCAGCACGCCGATCACCACAACCCCCAGGGCCACCTGCACCCAGAAGCGCACCCAACCCAGGCGCCGCAGCGCGGCTGAAATCAGCTGCAGGTCGAGGCGATCGGCCATAAGAGGGGCGCGGCGGTCTTGCGGCGAGTCACGACCCCAAAGTTGCCATGGGAAGATCGCCCTGTCCCGCCGCTGAGGTGGGTTTCGTTGCGTTGCTGCCGACTTGATTCCGCTGCGAACCCCTGCCGAAGCCCAGCGTCCGACAGCCATCGCCCTCGGTAGCTTTGACGGCCTGCACGAGGGACACCGCCAGGTGATCGCTGCGGTCAGGGCGGCTCTCGAATCGCCCGGCCAGGCCGATCTGGTGCCCACGGTGGTGAGCTTCTGGCCCCATCCACGTGAGGTGCTGCACGGGGAGCGGCGGCTGCGGCTCGACCTGCCGGCCGAGAAGCTCGAACTGCTCGAACCCCTGGGCATGGCTCAGCTGGTGCTGGTGCCCTTTGATCTGGGCTTGGCGGCGCTGTCGCCCCAGGCGTTTGTTGAGCAGGTGCTGGTGGATCAGCTCGGCGCCCGCTTCGTTGCCGTCGGCGAGAACTTTCGTTTTGGCGCCGCCCGCGCCGGCTCGGCCCATGATCTGCAGGCCTTGGCGGCCGAGCGGGGTGTGGCGGTGAGCGTGGTGCCGATGCTGCACGACCAGCAGGGGCGCCACAGCAGCAGCCGCATCCGCCAGGCCCTTGCTGCCGGCGAGTTGCAAGCGGCGGCCCGTCTGCTGCAGCGGCCCTACCGCTTCTGCGGCACGGTTGTTAGTGGCCGCGGTCTGGGGCGTCAGCTGGGTTGGCCGACGGCCAACCTGGCCATCGATGGGCGCAAGTTTCTGCCGCGTGAGGGGGTTTATGCCGCCCAGGTCTGGCGCCAGGGGGAAACCGAGCCCATGGCTGCGGTCATGAATCTGGGCCCCCAGCCCACGATCGATCCGGCGGCGCCGTCGGCCGTGGAGGTCCATCTTCTTGATCGTCAGCTCGAGCTTCAGGGCCAGACACTGGTGGTTGAGCCCACCACCTACCTGCGCGAGCAACAGCGTTTTGCCACGGTCGACGCTCTGACCGCGCAAATCAGCACCGATGCGCAACGAGCCCGCGACCTAGCTGCCGGGGTAGGCATTGGTCAGGCCCCAGACGATCAGGGCGGTGATGCCGCCAAGCAGCAGAATCCCTGAAACCAATACCAGCATCGGGTTGTCGCTGTCAGGGCTGATCGGAGCCATTGCAGCAAGCACTCTTCGTCATGGCCCCTACCCCTAGCAGTTCTGCGCTCGAACGTCTGCTTGACGCCAATCTTGATCGCGCCCGCGAGGGGTTGCGTGTGCTCGAGGACTGGGCCCGCTTTGCCCTCGATCGCACCGATCTGGTGGCTCGCTGCAAAGACATGCGCCAGCGGCTGGGCCGCCTCCATGCCGACCGCTACAAGCTGGCCCGGCACACCGCCAGCGATTCGGCGGCGGGCATGGGCCACCCGGCCCAGCTGGAGCGGCTGAACCCCTCGCAGGTGGTGGGCGCCAACGCCTCCCGCGTTGCCGAGGCCCTGCGGGTGCTCGAAGAATTTGGCCGCGGTGATGCTCCCCAACTGGCGGTCGAGGCGGCAGCGATTCGCTACCAGCTCTATGACCTGGAGGTCGATCTGCTGCAGGCGGTGCGCCTGAGCGGCGGCGATGGACGCCGCGCGTTGCTGTCTCGCTGCCACCTGTACTTGATTACGGCACCCATGGCCGGCTTGGAGGCCATGGTCGAGTCGGCCCTGCAGGGGGGTGTTCGGCTGCTCCAGTACCGCGCTAAAGCCGATGCAACGGGCTCAGACGGTCAACCCCTCGATGACGCTGGCCGCCTGCAGCAGGCTCGCGCCCTGCGAGCGCTGACCAGCCGTCATGGCGCTTTGTTCATCGTCAACGACCGCATCGATCTGGCTCTGGCGGTGGAGGCCGATGGCGTCCACTTGGGCCAGGGCGATCTGCCTCCCCAGCTGGCGCGCCGGTTGCTGGGCCCCGAGCGCCTGATCGGCCGCAGCACCCATCGGCTCAGCCAGTTGCAGCAGGCCGAGGCCGATGGCTGCGACTACGTGGGGGTGGGGCCGGTTCATGCCACCCCGACCAAGCCCGGGCGGGAGCCGGTTGGTCTCGACTACGTGCGCCAGGCTGCGACCGAGAGCTCGATCCCGTTCTTTGCGATCGGCGGCATCGATGCCGACAACCTGCCAGCTGTGCGCGAGGCCGGCGCCAGCCGGGTGGCGGTGGTGCGCGCGATCACAGCGGCGGCCGATCCCCAAGCTGCCGCGACCAACCTGCTTCAGGCTTTGCAGAGCGACTGCTGATGACCCAGCCACACGACACGATTGCGATCACGGTCAATGGCGAGGCACGCCGCTGCGCCGCCGGGTTGACGCTGCCGGCTGTGCTCGAGTCCCTGGGTTATCGCCCCCAGCTGGTGGTTGTCGAGTTCAACGGCCTGATCCTGCCCCGTGATCGCTGGGCAGCGCAGAGCGTCGTGGAATCCGATCAGCTCGAGGTTGTCACCATCGTCGGGGGCGGTTCCTAGATTCCGGCTTTCCTGCAGGAGCCACCGTTGGCCCCCAAGCACCGTTGGTTCAGGCGCCTCTCCTCTGCCCTGGCCCTGCCGTTGTTGTTGGCATTTGTCCTGAGCACGGCTCCATCGCCTGCCCTGGCCGCCAGCGGCGGACGCATTGGTGGAGGTAGTTTCCGCTCGGCCCCCTCGATGCCGCGCAGTTATGGCGGTGGTTACCGGGGCGGCGGTTATGGCGGCGGCTACGGCGGCGGCGGCATTGGCTTTCCGTTCCTGATCCCGATCTTCGGTTTCGGTGGCGGCGGCCTGTTCGGCTTTCTGATCTTGATGGTCGTCGTGGGGGTGTTCGTCAACGCGCTGCGAGGTGGCGGTGGCGGCGCAGCCCTGCCCGTGGGCCGGCGCGGTGGTGATCTGGTTTACGAGGCCCCCAGTGATGGGCCCGTCACCATCGCCCAGGTTCAGGTCGGACTGCTGGCCACGGCGCGGGATCTGCAGGCTGACCTGAGGCGGCTAGCCGCCTCGGCTGACACCAGCAGCAGCACGGGTCTGCAGCAGGTGCTTCAGGAGACCTCCCTGGCGTTGCTGCGCCACCCTGATCTCTGGGTCTATGCCAGCAGCGAGGCGGGTGAGGTTCCATTCGCCAGCGCCGAGTCGACCTTCAACCGGCTGTCGATGGCCGAGCGCAGCAAGCTCGAGCGCGAGGTCACTAGCAACGTGGCCGGTCAGCGCCGCCATGACAGCGCTGTGGCCGCTGGCGAGAGCGATGCCACCAGCGATTTCATTGCCATCACCGTGTTGGTGGCCAGTCGCCGCCGCCTCAAGCTGCCTGCCGCTGAAAGCGGTGAGCAGCTGCGGCAGGCCCTGCAGCAGCTTGGCGCCATCGGCAGCGAGGAGTTGTTGGCGCTTGAGGTGATCTGGCAGCCCGAGGGGCTCGGTGAGGTGCTCAGCACCGAAGAGTTGCTCACGGCCTATCCCAACCTGCAGCACCTGTAAGGGGTTCTCAGGAGACTCAGCGGGTCTCCTCCTAGACCCCTTGCCGAGCCTGGCCAGCGTTTCCACACTGGCGATCTCTGGCTTCGGAGACCATGGCGCAGCGCTCGCCCGCTTGGGTCAACACTCCGGTGCTGCTTCAGGCGATCGAGCGCTACGAACAAGGGCTCATGCCGCGGTCCTTGCAGTTGTGGCTGCAGCAGTTGCTCGAGATCGAGCAGCCACTCAACGCCCCGCTGCGGCGCCCCCACAATTGAGGATGCGCAAGGCGGCCATGGCTGCGCCGTAGCCGTTGTCGATGTTGACGACGCTCAGGCCAGGAGCGCAGCTGGCCAGCATGCCCGTGAGAGCGGCCTGACCGCCGGCGCTGACGCCATAGCCCACCGAAACCGGCACACCGATCACTGGCTGGGGCAGCAGTCCGGCCACCACGGTGGGCAATGCCCCCTCCATGCCGGCGCAGACGATCAGCACTGAGGCGTGGCGCAGCCGCTCCAGGCAGCCCAGCAGGCGATGTAGGCCTGCCACGCCAACATCGAGCACGACTTCGGTCTCAACCCTGTGGCAGCACAGGGCCAGCTGCGCTTCGCTGGCCACAGCCAGATCGCTGCTGCCGCCGGTGAGGATCGCCACCCGTCCAAGCTGCGGCTCGACGGCAGGCAGTTCAGGGGTGTGCAGACAGCGCGCTGTGGCGTCGTACGTCACCAGCGGTGCCCCCAACAGCGCAATCGTGGCGTTGGCTTTGTCAGCCGAGACACGGGTGGCCAACACCAGTTCGCCCTGCCGCTGCAGCGCCTCAATGATGCGGGCCAATTGCTCGGCTGTTTTGTGCTCCCCCCAGATCGCCTCGACCATGCCGAGGCGGCTGCGGCGCGCCAGGTCGAGCTGATGGTCGCTGCCCGGCGGCTCAGAGGTTGGGCGCGAACCGTTCATCGGCGCTCCCAGATCAGCTCCAGCAGGGCGGGTGTCAGCCAGAGGCTGTCATGGCGCTCAGCCTCGGCGATCTCGGCCAGGAGCGCGGCCTGGGAGCTGGCATCCCAGCAGCCTGCGTTGATCAGCTGGGGCCCATAGCTGATCAGAAAGTCCTGCAGCCAGCGGGCTTTGGGGTGGTGGCTCGGGGTGCAGGCCATCAGGCTGCTGCTGCTCCGCAGCCGAAAGCCCCTGGCCTCGAGCAGTTGGGGGAGCCGGCGCGCCACATCCGGGTCGCCGCCATGCTCCCGCCAGTGGCCGATGCACCGCTGCACAAACCGCGCCAGCTGATCGCCGTTGGGATGCAGGGCCAAGGTGTCCCACTGCACGTATTCGTGCATCACCAGCCTGGCGCCGGGTCTCAGGGCCAGGGCGAGCAGGTCGAGCATGGGCTCCAGCCGGGGCACAAACATGGCCACCCAGCGGCACCAGGCCCCATCCCAACAGGCCGCGGCCAGGCTGGCTGGTGGTAACGGCGCGGCCAGGTCGTGCCGCAGGGTGCTCAGCTGGTGCAGCCCTTGCGCCTCGATCTGCTGTTGCAGAGACTCCACAAAGGCCGGGGCGCTGTCGATCGCCAGCACATGGCCCGTAGGGCCCACCCGTTCTGCCAGTTCAATGCTGGCCAAACCAGGCCCGCAGCCCAGGTCAAGCAGCCGCTGGCCGGGACCAAACCCTGCCTGCTGCCAGGCGGCCAGCATTTCTGGACGCCAGAGCTCGTGTTGCCGTTTGAGTCGCAGCAGCTCGGGCTGTTCGCTGCCCAGCACATAGGTGGCGGTGCTCATGGCGGCAGTAGCTCGCCTTCGAACACCAGCGGGAAGGGGTTGCTGCTGCTGCCGGTGGCGGCCATGGCCAGCCGTTCGAAGCGTTGCTGCACCGCCTCGATCTCGGCCTCCGGGATCGCTTTCCATTGCTCGCGACTCGCCCAGCGAATCAGCAGGGTGCCCTCTTCACGCTCGCTGTCCCAGAGCAGCTCGCGGCCGAGGAAGCCATCCTGCTGCCGCAGCCAGGGTTCCCAGCTCTGTTGTTCGGCCGCCAGCCAGGCTGGGCGAGCCTCGGCCGGCACCTTGACTTTGAGGTGCTCGACCACAGCCACGTCGAATTCGGCGGATGTCGCTGCGGCCTGCACGCTCTGAATCGGACCCAGTGCAACGGCCGCCCACAGCCAGGTCAGCAGGCTGACGTGCAGCAGTGCCTGACCGACAGAGGAGAGCTGGTGGCTCAGACGGTTCATGGCCGTTGCAGCAGGGCGACAGCGTGACAGCTGATGCCCTCTTCGCGGCCTTCGGCGCCGAGCTTTTCGTTGGTGGTGGCCTTGACCCCCACCTGCTCGGCACTGACGCCCAGGCGTGCGGCAATGGCGGTCGCCATGGCGCCAATGTGAGGCTTGAGCTTGGGCCGTTCGGCGACGATCACACTGTCGATGTTGACCACGCTCCAGCCGCGTTCGCGCACCAGGGCATTGACCTGCTCCAGCAGTACCAGGCTGTCGGCCCCCTTCCACTGCGGGTCGTCGGGAGGGAAGTACTTGCCGA
>CAYFMB010000062.1:0-9009 GCA_964344095.1 uncultured Klebsiella sp. | reverse complement strand
GTGGTGACCCGGTCGGGTCTTGGTCTGGTGGCCCTTGAAAAACTGGCGTGAGTTCTGGCGTGTTTTGTAAGGCCCCTGAGACGCGAATGCACCGATGCAAGGCAGCCCTTGGCAAGGCTCACCTTTGGCCGGGCCCAAAAGGTCCTGCTCCTGTGCTGGTCCCTAGGATTTGGCCACCCTGTTGAAGCCGCGATGGCCGCGAAGGTCGAGATTTACACCTGGCGGGCCTGCCCCTTCTGCGTGCGCGCCAAGGCGCTGCTCGATCGCAAGGGTGTCAGCTATACCGAGTACGCCATCGATGGCGATGAGCCAGCGCGCGCAGCCATGGCGGCCAAGAGCGGCGGGCGGCGCAGCGTCCCCCAGACCTTCATCAATGGCCACCATGTGGGCGGTTGTGATGACCTTCATGCCCTCGAGCGCAGCGGTCGGCTCGATGCCCTGCTGGCGGGCTGAAGCGTGAGCACTGCTGCCGCAGGCGAGGGCGCCCTGCTGTTTGTGATGGATCCGCTGGAGCGGATCAACCCGGCCAAGGATTCGACCTCTGCTCTGATGCAGGCCGCTCAGCGGGCAGCTCGGCCGGTGTGGGCAGCCACGCTGGCGGATCTTTCGGCTGCCCCCGGCGGCGGCGACGGCCATGGCTGCTGGGTGCATGCCTCTGCGGTCACCGCCGAGCCCTGGTACAGCGCCGGCGAGTCCCAGTGGTTGCCGCTGACCCACTTCTCAGCCGTGTGGATGCGCAAGGACCCACCGGTCGATGAGGCTTATCTGTATGCCACCCATCTGCTGGAGCTGGCCGAGCGCCAGGGGGTGCGGGTGCTCAACCGCCCCGCTGCGCTCAGGGCATGGAACGAAAAACTGAGTGCCCTGCGCTGGAGCCACCTGATGGCACCCACCCTGGTGGCGACTCGGGTGGACGATCTGGCGGCGTTCACGCGCGAGCACGCCGAGGTGGTGCTCAAGCCTCTGGGCGGTCGCGCCGGCCAGGGTGTGGTGTTTGCGGCGGCGGGAACGCCGGGGCTGCGGGCCCTGCTGGAGCTGGTCACCGCCCAGCAGACCCTGCCGGTGATGGTGCAGGCCTTCTTGCCAGGGGTTTCGGCTGGCGACAAGCGCATCCTGCTGGTTGACGGTGAGCCCCTCGGGGCGGTGAACCGGGTGCCGAGCGGTGGCGAATTTCGCAGCAACCTGGCCGTCGGCGGTCAACCGCAGGCCACCGAGCTCAGCGCCCAGGAGCGCGCCATCTGTGCCGCCCTGGCTCCGGCCCTGCGTGCCGAGGGGCTGTTCTTTGTGGGCATTGATGTGATTGACGGCCGCCTCAGTGAGATCAACGTCACCAGCCCCACCGGCATTCGCGAAGTGGAGCGTCTCGGTGGCATTCCCCTGGCTGACCTGACGATCGCGCGCCTGGGCTAGGTCATCCACCAGGGGGCAGGGTTGGCGCCGGACCACACCACCAGGGTCCAGAGCACCTTGCAGCTCAGATGCAGGGCCTGATCGCCGCGCATGCCATACACGTGGGCGCATTTGCCGCGGTCGATGGCGACGTGCACGATCCACTCGACCAGGCCCAGCCAGGGTTGACCGGTAATCAGCGCCACAAAGAAACCGTGGATGGCGCCGTGGGATGCCAACCACCATTGCCAGGCCATGACGCCTTTGCAACCGGGGCACTTTTCGGTCGCCATGCGATCGCCTTGGAGGGCGAAATCAGCGACGAAATGGCCCAGGGCCAGCATCACGAACAGATTGAAGGCGCCGGCAGCTGTGGCCATGGGCGCTTATCCGGCGACACTCTGCAGCATGTCACGCACTGACGCCGTTGGCATCTCTTTTGGCACATTGAGTTGTTGTTGCAGCACCTCGAGCTTCAGCTTCACTTCCTGAAGCTCACGGCAGGGCTGCGAACCTTTCACCAGGCCGGCGCCGGCAGTCAGTTCAAGTTGCTGGCCACGCACCACGCCGCAGCGGATCGCGACCCTCAGATCGGCATCCCCGGCGCTGTCAACCCAGCCGATCGGCGCGGCGTAATGCCCCCGTTCGAACGGCTCGAGGCTGCGCAGGGCGGCCAAGGCCTCGCGTCGTGGCAGCCCGGCCACCGCCGGGGTCGGATGCAGGGCGGCGGCTAGCGCTAGTGGGTGCAGGTGGCTGATCTCGGCCGTGATCGGCGTATGCAAATGGGCCAGGTGGCCGTGTCGGGCCAGGCGTGGGTGGCGCGGGCGGCGCGGTTGCAGGCCCAGTCGACTTAGAGCCTCCACGATCGTGGTGGCCACCAGCTCATGCTCGAGCCGGTCCTTGGCCGAGTTCAGCAGGTCGGCGGCATCGGCGTTGGCCGCTGTTGTGCCCGCCAGGGCGTCGCTGCGCACTTGGCCCTGGCGCACGGTGAGCAGCCGTTCGGGTGAGGCGCCCACCAGGGCTGAACCCAAGCCGCGTTGCCACAGCAGGCGGCAGCTGCCGGTTTGCTGGCGGCGCAGCGGTGGCAGCAGGTTGAGCGGGTCGAGCGGGTGTGTGCAGTGCAGGTCCTGCCGAACCGCTAGCACCAGTTTGCGCAGCGTGCCCGACTCCACCAGTTCGAGGCCACGTTCCACAGCGGCGCTGTAGTCCTGTTGCCAGGGGCTGCTCCAGTTCACGGTGACGGCCGTGGCTGCGCCTTGCAGCTGGCTGCTGCTGGCTGCCTGCTCCAGCAGCCTGGCCGTCTCCCACAGCTCTTCGCTCAAGCTGCGCGGGGTATTGGCTGAACCCAGGCAGGCCTGCAGTCGCAACCAGCAGTGCTGGCCGTGGCGACTGAGCTGCCAGCGGGGCAGCACCGCTTGCACCCCCGGCACGCCATCGGGGCAGTTGTTCAGGGGGCTATCAAAAAAACCAAAAGCCAGCAACACGCGCGGCCTCGCCGATGCCGGGCTGGTCCCGCTGTCGGTGTTGAGGCGGCCCAGGGTGAGGCTGGCAAAGCGCTGGGCTAGCTCAAACCGCCGCGGGCCGCTCAGTTCCAGGCTCTGGCAGCGGCCGGCGGCTGCCAGGCAGAGCCCTGGCGCCCCATCCCAGAGGAAACGAAAGCCATCGGGCGCTGGCAGCAGCGGCAGCAGCGGCAGCGGATCGACGCAGGCCATGGGCATCGCCAGGCTCAGCACCGCCTCCTCGTCCAGGCCGCGGGAGCTGGCCATGGCTGCGGCCAGCAGATCGTCAAAGCGAAGCGACACGCCGGGACTGTCGGAGGCAGCGGTGCTGCTCAAATGTATGGGCCTTCCCGCGGTTCCTGCTCGCTGTTGCCATGGCTCAGCCCGAGGTCGTCGCAAGCCGTTACGCCATGGAGCGGCGGCGCCTCTGGAAAGCGGCGATCAAGTGGCCCATGTACGCGGTGGCGGTGATGCCGGTGTTGCTGGCGGCCGGCTGGTGGTTTGGGCGCACCGGTCAGCTGCGCCTGCTGCCGCTGCTGGGTTTTTTGCTGGCGGCGGTGCTGCTGCTGGCCTGGGAGAACCTCAGCAACGATGTGTTTGACCATGACACCGGACTCGATCACGACGGCAAGCCTCATTCGCTGGTGCAGCTCACTGGACGCCGTAACCAGGTGGCGGGCTGGGCTCAGTTCGCCCTGTTGACCGGTCTGCTGTTGATGGCAGCGGTCGCCTGGCTCAGCAGCCCCTTGGTGCTGGCCCTGGTGCTGCTCTGTTGCGGGCTGGGCTATGTGTACCAGGGGCCACCCTTTCGCCTGAGCTACCAGGGCCTGGGGGAACCGCTCTGCTGGATCGCCTTTGGACCTCTGGCGACAGCTGCCGCACTGCTAGCGCTGGCCCCCGCGCCCCAGGCGATTCCCTGGGGTCAGGCGCTCGAGCTCGGCAGTGGCCCCGCCGTGGCCACCACTTTGGTTCTGTTTTGCTCCCACTTTCATCAGGTCGCCGATGACGCCGCCCACGGCAAGCGCTCGCCTGTGGTGCGGCTGGGCACGGCGCGATCTGCGGCCCTGATCCCCTGGTTTGTGGCCTTGACCCTGGCCCTGGAGCTCGTGCCGGTGGTCTTGGGTCTGTGGCCGCCCACGGTGTTGCTGGCCCTGGTGGGCCTGCCTCCTGCCCTGGGGCTGATCCGTTTGCTGGAGCGCCACCATGGCGAGCCGCAGCGGGTCGCTGGTAGCAAGTTTCTGGCTCTGCGCTTTCAGAGCTTCAACGGCCTCGGCCTGGCCTTGGGGCTCGCCCTGGGGCGGGGCCTGTTCTGGCCGCAGGGCTGAAGAGCGCTGCGGCGTCATGGCTGAGCTGGCCGACCAACCGCTGCACCTGGCCTGGCGGCCGTTTGTGCTGGACCTGGCTCAGCCTCTGCGCACCGCCCGCGGCGCGTTGTCGCGCAAGCAGGGTTGGCTGCTGCGGCTGCGCCGTGCCGATGGGGCCGTGGGCTGGGGTGAGGCAGCAGCTCTGGCTCTGGGGGCCTTGGAGCCAGCCGCCCAGCAGCAACGTCTCGAGGGGTTGATTGCCGGGCTGGTCGGCGAGCACCGTCGCAGCGCGCTTGAGGCGCAGATCGCCTCGCCTGCCTGCCCAGCGGTGCTGGCCTTTGCCCTGGGGGCGGCCCTGGCCGAGCTCGACGCCCAGGTCGGGGGCGGCGGCTGGTTGCCGGCCCCGGCACCCGCCCGCTTGCTGCCTGCTGGTGCGGCGGCCCTTGATGCGCTCGAGGCAGCGTCAGCGGAGCCAGCTCCCAGCTTCAAGTGGAAGGTGGCGGTGCAGGCCGATGCCGAGGAGCGGCAGGTGCTCGAGCGGTTGCTGGCGCGACTGCCGGCTGCTGCCCAGCTGCGTCTCGATGCCAATGGCGGCTGGGGCCGGGCCACGGCCGAGGCTTGGGCGCAGCGTCTGGCGGCCGAGCCACGCCTGCAATGGCTCGAGCAGCCCCTGGCGCCGGCCGATCACGCCGGTTTACAGGCCTTGGCCGAGCGTCTGCCGGTGGCCCTCGATGAGTCGCTCGCGCTCTGCCCGGCGCTGCGCCACAGCTGGTCTGGCTGGCAGGTGCGGCGCCCCAGTCAGGATGGCGATCCGCGGCCGCTGCTGGCCGCATTGACCGCGGGGCGGCCGCGTTTGATGCTGAGCACGGCCTTTGAAACCGGGATTGCCCGGCGCTGGTTGCATCACCTGGCGGCGCTGCAATCTCTGGGGCCCACGCCCGCAGCCCCGGGTCTCGCCAGCGACTGGCAGGGCGGTGGGCCCCTGCTCAGCAGCGATCCGCAGGTGGTGTGGGAAGCGGCCGCATGAACCCTGCCGCGCTGGAGCAGGCCTGGGCGGCCGGCAAGATCGTGCCCCTGGTCGGGCCCGGCGACCAGCCTCAGCTGGCCAGGGCCTGGGGCGACGCTGCGCCTGCTGCTGTTTTGCAGCAGCTGCAACGCCGCTTTGGCGCGGGGGTGCTGGTCGGCAGTGGCGGTTCTGCCGGGGCACGCCGCTGGTGCCTGCAGCCCCTGAGCCATCTGCAGGCTGCCGCGACAGCTGCTGGAGCCTGGTTGCAGGGCCTGGGCATCGATCCGGCCACCTGCGTGCACTGCAATCCGCTGCCGTTGCACCACGTCAGTGGCCTGCTGCCCTGGGTGCGCGCCCGCCAGTGGGGCGCCCGTCACCGGAGCCTGGCGCCTGCGCTCATGCGTGACGGTGCCGCGCTGGCTGCGGCCTACCCCGCCGTCCAGTTGGCTGGGCAGGGCCCTGCGCTGATTTCGCTGGTGCCCATTCAGCTGCGCCGTCTGCTCACCGAACCCGCGGCGGTGGCTTGGTTGCAGCAGTTCAGCTTGATCTGGGTGGGTGGCGCGCCGCTACCGGCCGATCTGGCAGCGGCGGCGCGCCAGCTGGGCCTGCCGCTGGCTCCCTGTTATGGCAGCACCGAGACGGCAGCCATGGTTGCTGCGTTGCCGCCTGCCCGCTTCTTGGCGGGGGATCGGGGCTGCGGCCAGCCGTTGGCCGACGTCGCTCTGCGCATCGACACGGCCGGCGCCGCGCTCGAGATCGCCACACCCCGCCTCAGTCCTGGCTGGCTTGAGCAGGGCCGGCTCGTGTCACTGCCCTGCACGGCCGACGGCTGGTGGCGCAGCGGTGATGCGGCCTGTCTCGATGCCGCGGGTTTGCAGATCGTCGGCCGCCTCGATGGGGCGATCCACAGCGGCGGTGAGACCGTGTTCCCTGAACAGGTCGAGCAGCAGCTGCGCAGCCTGATTGCGGCGGCAGGTTTGCCTCTCGCTGAGCTGCTGCTGCTCGCCGAAGACGATCAGCAGTGGGGTCAGCGGTTGGTGGCTCTGTATCGGCTCCACAACGGGCAGGCGCCGACCTCTGATTTGTTGCTTCAGCTGCAGGGCCTGGCCCGCAGGCTGCCCCCCGCGCAGCGTCCGCGGGCGTGGCTGCTCTGCCCTGAGCTGGCCCCCAATCGGACCGGCAAGTGGCAGCGGCGCCATTGGCAGAGCTGGCTGGCCCGGGCTAAAAGCGGGGCACAACCGCAGCAGCCATGAGCGCGATCGATCTCACGGAGGCCAGCAACAAGAAGTTGGCGGTTGGTATGTCGGCGATCTTTTTGGGTGCGTTCGGGGTGCACAAGTTCATCCTTGGCTACACCAAAGCTGGGGTGATCATGGTGGTGGTGACCTTGGTCACCTGCGGCGTCGGCGGCTTTGTGATGGGTGTGATCGGGGTGATCGAGGGCGTCATCTATCTCGCCAAGACCCCGCAGGAGTTCGCCGACACGTACATGGCCGCGGCTCGGCCATGGTTCTGAGTTCCGCTGCGTCCATGCGCCCTGTGCCGCGTCTGGCCTGGTTGGTGGTGCTGCTCGCCGCCATGCTCTCGGTGGGCCTGTTCGAGGCCACACCGCATACGGGGTTCCCGTTGTTTGCTCTGTTGGCTGCGCTGCTGCCTCTGCAGCTCGCGGCGCTGCTGTTCACAGTGGTTGCACGCCAGCCTGCACGGTTGAGGCCTCCAGCCAGCGGTTGATCGGCGCGGGCAGGCTGCAGCGCTGGCGCTCGCCGCTGCTGATGGCCAGATGACGCGTCTGACCCAGCGCCACCGGTTCGTTGTCGCAGTGGAAGCGGTAGGTCACCTCAAAGCTGCCCGGGTCGAGCCGTTGCGGCTCCAATCGGATGCTGAGGGGCGTTCCACACACCAGCGGCCGACGAAATTCGGCGCGGCACTGCACGATCGGCAGGGCGATTGCGGGGGTCTGGCTCGGGGTTGGAAAGATCTCCTGCGCGGCAATGCCAAAGCGTTCCAGGCTTTCTTCATAGGCCTGATGGCACCAGTCCAGCAGGTGGGTGAAGTGGACCACGCCGGCGGCATCGGTTTCGCCGAAGCGCACGGTGCGGCAAAGCAGGAGCCAGTCGTCAGGACGCATCGCCGTGGTTGTGCCGCCAACGGGACGTTGCCAGCATGCAGGGCAGTCTGCGACACACGCCCATGGCCTCGCCCCTGGCCTATGAACAGCCCACGATCAACAAGGCCTGGGAGTCTTTCGTAGCCCATGTGCCGACGATCCTGCTGATCTGGATCGTCAGCGCCGTGCTGGTTGTGCTGGGGGCTTGCGCTGCCTGGGCAATTCTGCTCATCGGCGTGGGTGTGGGGGGAGGCGGTTCTGCCGGTGAAACCGCTACCGCGGCCGCGTCAGCCTTGGGCCAGTTGGTCCAATTGCCGTTTTCAATCCTGTCGAGCCTGGTCGGCGTGTTGTTTATCGCCGTGCCAGCGCTGCACTACAACAGCGGCGAAACCATCACCGTTCAGCAAGCTTTTGCGGCGCTGCTCAAGCGACCGTTGCGTTATCTGCTGGCCGGCGTTCTGTTTTCGTTTGTGATGACCATCGGCTTTGTGCTGTGCATCATTCCCGGCATTGTCGTGGCTTTGGTGATGCCGATTTATGTGAACCGCATCTTTCTCACCGACCAGTCGATCAGCGAGGCTTTTGCTGGTTCGTTTCAGGCGGTGTATCGCTCCGCCCATGGACCCGATTTCCTCGGCATTGAAATTCTCGCTTGGGTGCTGGTGGTGGTGGTTTCGATCTGCACCTGTGGCCTGGGGGCCCTGGTGGCGGTGCCGGTGAGCAGCTTTTATCTGCAGAACGCTGCTTATCACAAGGGTCTGGTCAGCTGAGCGCCGCAGCGCGTTCAGGATCTTGGGAAACTCCCGAGGCCTTGCCAGCCCAGCCCAAAGCTCAGCCACAGCCGCAGCAGCCAGTAGGCCGCCAGGGCGGCCGCGCCCCAGCCCAGGGGCCAGGCCGGTAGGTGACGGGGCACCAGGCGCCGCTGGCGGATCGCTGTCATCGACCACCACAGCAGCGCCACAGCGGCCACGGGACCAAAGGCGTGGAGTGCGACCGCGCTGCCCCAATCGCCCGTCAAGGCGGCACTGGTGGCCCGCGTCAGGTAGCAGGTGGGGCAGGGAATGCCCGTCAGGGCTCGCAGCGGACAGCCCAGGCCAGGCAGGTTGGGGTGCAGCCCTTTGAGCCACAGGTAGCCCGTGAGCGACGCCGGCAACAGGAAGCCAGCCTGGGCCAGGCGGTGGAAGAAGCGGTTCAGATGTTGGAGGCCCGCCGCGTAGGCCTCAGCGATCGACTGAGCCCATGATCACGTCGATCGAACCGAGGATCGCCATGATGTCGGCCACCTTGTTGCCCTTGAGGATGTGGGGCAGGATCTGCAGGTTGTTTTGATCGGCGGCGCGGATCTTGAAGCGCCAGGGCGTGACGTCGTTGTTGCCCTGAATGAACACACCGATCTCGCCCTTGCCTGACTCCAGGCGGGTGTACAACTCGCCCTCGGGAATCTTGAACGTGGGTGCCACCTTCTTGGCGACGTATTGGTAATCGAAGCCGGCAAATTCGCTGGTTTTGCCCTCGGCCAGGCGGCGGGCCTCCAGGTTCTCGGTGGGGCCGCCGGGGATCATGGCGCAGGCTTGGCGCAGGATCTTGAGCGATTCGCGCATCTCCTGCACGCGCACCCGGTAGCGGGCAAAGCAATCGCCCTCGGTTTCCCAGACCACGTTCCAGTCGAAGTCGTCGTAGCACTCGTAGTGGTCCACCTTGCGC
>CAYFMB010000061.1:0-9030 GCA_964344095.1 uncultured Klebsiella sp. | reverse complement strand
GGTGGTGGAGCTGAGCGGGTGATGCTGGCGCTTGCCCAGCAGCTGCGCGCAGACGGCCTGCCGGTTGAACTGCTGCTGGCACAGGCCAGCGGTCCCTACCTGGCCGATGTGGGTGACGAGCTGCCCGTGCACGAGCTCGGGGGCGGCGGGGTCTTGCGCAGCCTGCCGGTTCTTGTGGGTTATTTGCGCCGGCGCCGGCCGCGGGTGCTGCTGGCGGCCATGACCCACATGAACATTGTGGCGCTGATTGCTGCCGGCTTGGCGGCGACCCTGGGAGGACCACGCACGCGGGTGGTGGTCAGCGAACGGGCCGCCCTGTCGGCGCTGCTAGCTGCCGAGGCATCACCGCAGCGGCTGGTGCAACGTCAGCTGGTGCGCTGGCTCTATCCCCGGGCGGCGGCCGTGCTCGCGGTCAGCGCCGGGGTGGCCCGCGATGTGGAGCGCGAAGCCCGTTTGCCCCGAGGTCGGGTGCAGGCCATTGCTAATCCTCTGCCGTTGCAGGCATTGCGCCAACGGGCCCAGGAACCCCTGGCGCATCCTTGGCTGCAACCCGGCTGCCCCCCCTTGCTGCTGGCTGCCGGCAGGCTCGAGCCGCAGAAGGACTTCCTGACCTTGATCGACGCGGTGGCTCTGTTGCAACAACAGCGGGCTGTTCGTCTGCTGATCCTGGGTGAGGGCAGTCAGCGCGCCCTGCTGGAGGCGCGGCTCGACGCTCTGAATCTGCGCGATGCCGTGGCCCTGCCGGGCTTCTGCAGCAATCCCATGGCTTGGATGGCCCGCGCCGCGGTGTTCGTGCTCAGCTCCCGCTGGGAGGGCTTGCCGGGGGTGCTGCTTCAGGCCTTGGCCTGCGGTGTGCCTGTCGTAAGCACCGATTGCCCCCATGGACCCCGCGAGATTTTGGAGGATGGTGCTTGGGGTGAGCTGGTGCCCATGGCCGACGCGACGGCTCTGGCGGCCGCCATGAACCGGCAGTTGGAGAGCGCTGCGTCGCTGGTGCCGCCGCCGCCACAGTTGCGACCAGCCTCGCCACGATGCAGCGCTTACAGCCCGGCGCGCATCGGCGCGGCCTACCGCGCCGTGCTGCTGCCATGAGCAGCGCGACACGTCACGGTGTGGTTCACATCATCACGAGCCTCGAGGAGGGCGGTGCCGAGACCGCTTTGTATCGGCTGTGCACGGGTGGCTCCCCGGGCCTTCACCGGGTCATCTGCCTGATGGGAGGGGGTAAGTACGGGCCGCTGCTGCGCGCTTCAGGGGTGCCGCTTGACTGCCTGGGTCTGCCGCAGGGGCGCCTCGGCCCGGCGGCGCTGCTGCAGCTGTGGCGACTGCTACGCCGCCACCGCCCGGCCCTGGTGCAGACCTGGATGTATCACAGCGATCTGGTTGGCGGCGTGGCCGCCCGGCTGGCGGGGGTGCCGCGCCTGGTCTGGGGCGTGCGCACCAGCGTTCTCGATCCGGCGTCGGTGCGAGTCAGCACCCTCGCGGTCATCCGGGTGTGCGCCCTGCTGTCGTGGCTGCTGCCCGATCGCATTGTCTGCTGCGCCGAATCGGCCCGGCTGGTGCACAGCCGTTTGGGATATGCCCCTGCGAAGCTGCAGGTGATCCCCAATGGCTACGACCTCATTCAACTGCGGCCAGACCCTGCCGCAGGCCGAGAGCTGCGCTGCCAGCTGGGTCTGGGGCCGCAGGAGCCGCTGCTGGGCATGGTGGGGCGCTTTGACCCACAGAAGGATCACCGCACCTTGCTGGCTGCCCTGGGCCTGTTGCAGCGCCAGGGCCGGCGCCTGCCGTGTGTCCTTGTGGGTCGCGGTCTGGAGCCTGGCAATCCCCAGCTGCAGGAATGGATTGAGGAGTTTGCGCTCCAGTCGCAGCTGCGCTTGCTTGGCTCCCGCGCCGATGTGCCGGCGGTCATGAGTGCCCTCAGCCTGCATGTGCTCAGTTCGGCCTATGGCGAAGCCTTCCCCAACGTGCTGGCCGAAGCCATGGCCTGCGGTGTGCCCTGTATCGCGACCGCTGTCGGCGACAGCGGCTTGATCATCGGCGGCACGGGCTGGCTGGTGCCGCCCCGCGATCCGCCAGCGCTGGCGGCGGCGTTGGCCGATGCCCTCGACGAGCCGTCAGCCGACCAGGCGGCCCGGCGGCAGGCCGTCCGTGAGCGCATCGCCAGCTGCTTCACCCTCAGCCAGATGGTGCAGCGCTTCGAGAGCCTTTACCGCGAGCTGGCTTAGGGTCGTCCCCATGTGTGGATTGGCGGGCTTTTTGAGCCGGGAGGCCTGCGGCACGGGGCCTGCCTCCACGCTGCTGGCGGGAATGGCACAGCAGTTGATTCATCGCGGCCCTGATGGCGGCGGTCAATGGAGCGATGCCGCAGCCGGCGTCGGATTGGCCCATCGGCGCCTGGCGATCCTGGATCTGAGCGAGGCCGGTCATCAGCCCATGACCAGCGCCTGCGGCCGCTTGGTACTGGCCTTCAACGGTGAGATCTACAACCACACGGACCTACGCAGCGAGCTGGAGGCATGCGGTCAGGCCCCACGCTGGCGCGGTCATTCGGACACCGAAACCCTGCTGGCGGCGATCGCGGCCTGGGGGTTGGCGGCCACCTTGCCGCGCCTGATCGGCATGTTTGCCCTGGCGTTGTGGGACCGCGAGCACCGGCAGCTGAGCCTGGCTCGCGATCGCTTTGGCGAAAAACCCCTGTATTACGCCGTGGGCCGTGGCGCCAGCGGTCAGCCGCTGCTGCTGTTTGGCTCGGAGCTGCCGGCGCTGATGGTGCACCCCGGCTACGACCGCAGCATTGACCGTCGCGCCTGCGCCCTGTACCTGCGCCATGCCTATGTGCCTGCGCCCTGGAGCATTCACGGCCAGACCCGCAAGCTGGGCGCAGGCACCTGGCTGCAACTGCAGGCCCATGACCTGGGTCGCTCTGTGGCGGCGCTGGCGCAGCGGCAACAGCCTTACTGGAGCGCTCTGGACTGCGCCATCCAGGCCCGCGCCCAGCCCTTTGCTGGCAACGTCGAGCAGGCGACCGATGCCGTCGAGCAGGCGCTGAGCCGGGCCGTGCGACGCCAGCGCTTGTCCGATGTGCCCTTGGGGGCTTTTTTGTCGGGGGGGATCGATTCGTCGCTGGTGGTGGCGCTGTTGCAGGCGCAGGCCAGCCAGCCGGTGCAGACCTTTGCGGTCGGGTTTGAGGACCCCCAGTTCAACGAGGCCCCCTACGCCGCTGCGGTGGCGCGTCATTTGGGTACAACCCACACCGAGCTTGTCGTCACTGGGGTCGACGCCCTGGCCGTAATCCCTGCGTTGCCGGGGCTCTACGGCGAGCCGTTTGCCGATTCGTCACAGATTCCGACGGCGCTGGTGGCTCGCTTGGCCCGCCAGCACGTGAGCGTGGCCCTCTCAGGCGATGCCGGCGATGAGCTATTCGGCGGCTACAACCGTTATGCCCTCGCCACTCGCTTGTGGCGCCGTCTGGGTTCGCTGCCAGCCCCCCTGCGCCAGGCCATGGCGGGGGTGTTGCAGGGGGTACCGGCGGTGCGCTGGCAACAGCTGCTGGGTCCGTTCAATGCCGTGCTGCCGCAGCGACGGCGCCAGCGGGCGGTCGGCGAGAAGCTGCACAAATTGGCGGGGTTGCTCACTCCTTGCACGGCTCAGCAGTTGTACCTGCGTCTCGTCTCCCAGTGGCCCGAGACTGCTGGACTCGTTGCAGGTGCGACGGAACATCCGCCCGCGGTGAGCGATCCAGCGGTGTGGCTGGAGGCCGCCAAGCTCGAGGAGCAGATGATGCTGCTCGACACCCTCACCTATCTGCCCGATGACATTTTGGTGAAGGTCGATCGGGCGGCGATGGCGGTTGGGCTCGAGACGCGCATTCCGATGCTGGACCCCGAGTTATTTGCCCTGGCCTGGTCGCTGCCGCTGCCGCACAAACTTGCCGCCGGCCGCGGCAAGCTGCCATTGCGAGCTGTGCTGGCTCGCTACGTGCCATCCGAGCTGATCGAGCGCCCCAAGATGGGCTTTGGCGTACCTCTGGCCAGCTGGCTGCGTGGTCCCCTGCGCGACTGGGGTGAGACCCTCCTGGCCCCAGATCGTCTTGAGCAGCAGGGTCTGCTGGTCAGCGAGCCCGTTCAGCAGTGCTGGCTGGCCCACCAGCAGGGCCGCCGCGAAACCCACTACCAGCTTTGGCCGCTGCTGATGCTGCAGGCCTGGCTCGATCACAGCGCTGCTGCGCCGGTGCTGCAGGAGGCGGTGGTGTGAGCCGCGCCGGCATCCGCATTTGCCAGGTGTGCGCGGTGGGCTTCACCTACAGCAAGTTTCTTGAGCCTCTCTGCCTGGCCCTGGTTGAGGCTGGCTATGGCGTCGATGTGGCTTATAGCGGCGCCAGCATCGCCGACGCAGGCCCTGCCGTGCCCCCCGGCAGCCTGCGCTTTCAGCCCGTGCCGATCGCTCGCAGTAGCTCGCCCGTCGCCCTGGCGCGGGCCACCTGGGGGCTGCTGCGCCTGTTTGCACGCGAGCGCTACACCGTGGTGCACGTGCACACACCAGTGGCGGCGATCGCGGCGCGAGTGGCCGCGGCCCTGACCGGAACGCCAGTGGTGATTTACACCGCCCACGGCTTCTACTTTCATGAGGGCATGGCGGCCCATGTGCGCTGGTTGCACATCGCCAGCGAGTGGCTGCTGGCTCAGCTCACCACCCTGCTGCTGACCCAGTCGGCCGAAGATGCCGAACTGGCGCAGCGGCTGCGCTTTAGGCCGGCCAGCCGCATTCGTGCCATCGGCAACGGTGTCGAGGCAGCCCGCTTCAGCCCCGCCAGCCTGGAGCGGCGTCAGGCGGCCCGGGCGCGCTTTGGTCTTGCAGCTGATGCCACGGTGGTCGGCGTGGTCGCCAGGCAAGTGGCCGAAAAGGGCTATCTGGAGCTGTTCGAGGCCTTCGCCCAGCTGGCGCTCGTGGTCCCAAGGCTGCAGCTGCTGATCTGCGGCAGCCGCCTGGCCAGTGACCATGCCAGCCCCGTGGATCTTCAGCTGCAGCAGTTGATGGCCCGCTGTCCCGGTCAGGTGATCGACGCCGGCGGTATCGATCAGGTTGAGGTCGCTTACGACGCCATGGATCTGTTCTGTTTGCCGTCGTGGCGCGAGGGCATGCCGCGCACGATTATCGAAGCGATGATGAGTGGGCTGCCGGTGGTGGCCACGGCCATCCGCGGCAGCCGCGAAGAGGTGCTAGACGGGGTCACCGGTCTGTTGGTGCCGGTGCGCAATGCCCAGGGCCTGGCCGGAGCGCTGGGGCAGCTCATCGCCGACCCCGAGCAACGCCAGCGCTTTGGCCGGGCCGGCCGTGAGCGGGCGCTCGAGCTCTACGACGAGAGCCGGGTGATTGCCTTGCAGCTCGAGCTGCTGCAGCAGATCTTGCAGCGGGCCGGGCGGGCATGAGCATGGTGCCGAGGCTGCTGCTCAGCGCGATTGCTGCCTGGATCCTGGCGGGGCTACTCAGCCGCGGTCTGGGACGGCTGGGCTGGCTCGATCAGCCCAATGCGCGCAGCTCGCATGTGCGAGCCACCCCCCGCGGTGGCGGTGTGGCCTTCATTGTGCCGGCGGTGTTGTTGGCGCCTAGTCCCATGCTGCTGCTGCCACTGCCGCTGGCGTTGGTGGGCCTGCTCGATGATCGCCGCGGTCTGCCGGTGCGGCTACGGCTCGGGGTGCAGCTGCTGACAGCGTTAGCACTGGCGCTGCAGGCGGGCTGGAGTCCGCCGCTCGCCTTGCTGCTGGCAGTGCCGGCCACAGCTGTGATCAACGCAGTCAATTTCATGGATGGCCTCGATGGCCTGGTCGCTGCCTGCCTGGCGATCTGGCTCGTGCTGGCCGCCGCTGTGCTGCCGGCCCCGACCCTGTTGCTGCTGGCTGCCGGCCTGCTCGGCTTTCTGGCCTGGAACTGGAGCCCGGCGCGTTTGTTTATGGGCGATGTGGGCAGCACCTATCTGGGAGCCGTGTTGGCGGGGGGGCTGCTGAGCGCGGCCCGCAGCAGCGCTGGCGGTCTTGACCGTGGTGCGCTGCTGGCCCTTGGCCTGGCGGCCATGCCGCTGCTGGGGGATGCCTTCAGTTGTCTGATGCGGAGGCTGCTGGCGGGCCAGCGCCTCTGGCAGGCCCATCGGCTGCACCTCTACCAGCGGCTGCAGCAGGCCGGTTGGAGCCACAGCCACGTGGCGGGTCTCTATGGCGGGGTGACGCTGGTTCTGGCGCTGCTCGGTGGGACGCTGCGCACAGGCTCGGCGCGCTGCTTCGCGGTGGGCGGGCTGATCAGCGCTGCCCTGGTGCTGACCCTGGGCTGGCGCTTGGATCGCTGCCAGGCCCTGTCATTTGACTCAGCGCTGCGATCAACATCCAACCCATGATGTTGAGGCGGCTGTCAAAGAACGGCACGTCCCAGATGTTGAGCCAGACCAGCACCAAGGCTGCCAACAGCCAGCTGCGATCACTCGCATGCAGCCGCTGTTGCAGCCATCGACGGGTGGCCTGGGCCAGATGCCGGCCGATCAGCCAGGCCAGCAGCAGCAGGGCCGGGAGGCCGTGGCTCAGAGCGAACTCCAGCGGCAGGCTGTGGGCATGCATGATCAGCCCACGCGGGGGTTCACCGCCGAACTGGGCGATCAGCCGGGCGTTGTAAAGGCTGGCAAACCCCTGCTCGCCAACACCGAACAACGGGAATTGGCCCAGCCATCTGAAGGCATGGTGGTAGATCACTTCGCGCCTTCCGTAGGGCAGCGTCGCCATGGCGGCATCGGCGTTGTGGCCATTCATGTCGCTGAGCTTGTTGATCAGGGCGTCAGGAACGAGCAGTCCGATCAGCCCATTGACGGCGGGTGGATGCAGCCCCAGCAGCCGCAGCAGCACCAGCACCCCATAGCCAACCAGAAGGGCCAGCACCAGCAGCCGCAGCCTGCGGCCAGCGCTGAGGGGCCAGCTCAGCAGCACCGTGCTGATCGCATTGCGCGAGGCACTGAGCACCAGGGAACCCAGGGCGCTCACCGCCAGCAACAGAGCCAGCAGCCGCGACCCCAGAGCCTGGCCCCGTAGCAGGCAGCGGTCGGCCAGAAACGGCATCACCACGGCCAGCCAGGCGGCGGTCTGATTGGGGTTGTCAAACAGGCTCGTGCCGGTGCGAGCTTCGTGCATGGGCCAGCGAATCAGACCGCCGAGGGCATTGAGCTCTGTGCTCCAGCCCAAGGCGAACTGCAGCCAGCCGACCACCACCAGCGGCACCGTGGCGGCGCAGAGCCAGAACGCTATGCGTCGTCTTGCTGCTGAAGTAGCCAGGTATGGGCGTGCGGCCAGAAAAAACCAGAAGAAGGGCAGCCAGTTGAACAGTCCAAGCCAGGCCAGGGCACCGGCTTGAGCCTGCACAGCCGTGCCCAGTAGCAGCACAGCGCTCAAGGCGGTGAGCCAGCGGGCTTCAGGTCGGCTCCAGGGGGTTGGTTGGTGCCGAGGCCTCCACAGGGTGAGGCTGAGCAGCAGGGATAGCCCAGCCAGCAGGGCGCTGCTGCTGAGCAGCAGGACGCCCAGCTGAAACGCCCGCCAACCGGCGGTGCGGATGCCCTCAGGGGCCTGTTGATCGAGCCTCAAGGCCATGTGCGGCTGCGGCGCTGGCGGGCGAGTGGGGATGGAGGCTCCAGCGGCGCCAAGAATGGCAGGCATGGTTGCATTTGCCGAATCGACACCGCTGGGCCGGTTGTTGTCTGATCGCGCCAGCTCGGTGCTGTTGCGCCGTTCAGGCCTGGTGGCGCTCGATGGGCTGTTGATCGCCTTCAGCTTTTGGGGCACGTTCCTGCTGCGCATGAATGCGCCCTGGGATCCAATGCTGCAGAGCAGTCTCCCGGTGCTGCTGGTGCTACTGCCCGTGGCGCTGGTGACCCTGGCCACCACTGGCTGGTACCAGGGGCTCACCCGCTATTCGGGCAGTCACTCGCTGTATGGCCTGTTGCCCCGTACGGGGCTGTTCCTGTTTGCGACAGCGCTGCTGATTCCTCTGTTTGGGTTCCATTGGCCCCCCCGCTCGTTCTGGGCCATCTTTTGGTTGCTGTTCTCGGCTCTGGCGATCGCTTCGCGGGTGCTGCTACGCGATCTGTTGCGTCAGATGCTCGCGATTCAGGCCAACCATGACGATCCGACCGCGTTGCGCTTGCGCCGTCCGGCCGTGGTCTATGGAGCTGGGGAAGCGGGATCGCGTCTGATTGATGCCTTGCGCTTCGATCCCAGCTGGAAACTGGTGGGTGTCATCGATGACGACCCTTCGCTGTGGATGTGGAGCCGCCGCATTCAGGGCCTGCCGATCGCCTCACCCGATCAGTTGCCGCAGCTGATCCGCCGTGACGGCATCGAAGCTGTGCTGCTGGCGATCCCCAGTGCCAGTCGCAGCCGCCGGCGCGATCTGGTCAACGCGTTGCGGGAGCTGGGACTCGAGGTGCTCACGATTCCTTCTCTGCAAGAAATTGCATCGGGCCAGGTGCGAGTCGCCGATCTGCGCCGTGTGGCGATCGAAGAACTGCTGGGTCGCGATCCATCCAACCCTGATCCCGCGCTTCTGCGTTCGGCGGTGGGCGGTAAGACCGTCCTGATCAGTGGAGCTGGTGGATCGATCGGCAGTGAGCTGGCGCGACAGGTGCTGGCTTTGGCGCCCAGCCGCCTGATCCTGCTGGATCATTCCGAATACGCGTTGTATGCGATCGAGCGCGAGCTCCATCAACACCTCCGCGAACACACCGCAGCCACCTCAGCACGACCGCTGGAGCTCCATGCCGTCCTGGCCGACGTCACGCAGCAGTCCACGTTTGAACGCCTCTGCCGCCGTCATGGCGTTGAGGTGGTGTTCCATGCGGCGGCTTACAAACATGTGCCCTTGGTCGAGAGCAACCTCTCATCAGGACTGCGCAACAACATCCTCGGAACTCGCTCGGCGCTGGAGGGGGCGATTGCGGCTGGAGTCGAGCGCTTCATCCTGATCTCCACCGACAAGGCGGTACGCCCCACCAATGCC
>CAYFMB010000060.1:0-9045 GCA_964344095.1 uncultured Klebsiella sp. | reverse complement strand
CAGCAGCGAGCTGGGCATTGAGGGTGTCCATGCCCTGTTGAATCTCGAGGGCTGTGTGCAGTGCCGCGCGCGCATCGGCGGCGGGGGTCTCCCCGACGGGGGCGCCAAACACAGCCAGAAAGCCGTCGCCCGTGAACTTGTTGACCATGCCGTTGCGGCGGGTGATCGCCGGCACGCAGTAGGCCATGCCGCGGTTGAGCCAGTTGAGCAGATCGGCTGGGGCCAGGCTTTCAGAAACGGTGGTGAAGTTGCGCGTGTCCGAGAACAGCACTGTCACCTGGAGTTGACGGCCTTCAAAACGGCCGTCGCTGAGCAGGGCCTCGCGCTGATTCCAGAGCTGATTGGCGACGGCCGGTGAGGTGGTCTGGCCCAGCAGCCGCTGGATCTGTTGCCGCTGCTGCTGGGCCAGGGCCCCGCGGCGCAGCAGGCCGGTGCCGCCAAACAGCAGCAGCGTGATCACCGGCTCGCTCAGCTCGAGCCAGACGTGAACCAGCAACAGCCCTGCTGCCAGGGCTCCCCAGGCCACGATGAGCAGGATCAGCAGAAACAGGCCTCGCCGGATCGGCGAGACCCGCTCGGCCACCAGCGCGCCCAGCAACGCCAGCACCAGGATGATGGCGTTGGTGAGCTCGACATTGGCCGACCAGATCTGGCTGCGGCTGCTCTGGCCCGTTTCCAGTCGCCGCTGCCGCTCCTGCAGTGCGACCAGGCGGTTGGCATGCACCTCGACCCCAGGCATCAGCACCTGGGCGGCGCCGCTGCGAAAACGGGTGTAGGGCACTTGAAACAGATCGCGTAGCGAGGGGGCGGTGCTGCCGATCAGCGCCGTGCTGCCGCGCACGGCCGCCGCCGGGACCTGGCCGTTCAGCAGTTGCTGCAGGGTCCACTGGCGGTAGCTGCCGAGTTGCAAAAAGGGCAGCATCTGCTGATATCCCGCTGCATCGGAGCCGTAGTAGCCGCCTGAATCGGGCCCCAGCCATTGCTGCGGCGCCTGTTCTGTCTCGATCCGGCGGCGCAGCTGGGTTGAGCCTGTGCCCACCTCGAGCAGCCGCATCGGCAGGGTCACCATCTCGGGGCCCTGGCCGCCCACATGCACCAGATCGCGGCGCAGAACGCCGTCGACATCGAGCACCAGATCGTTGTAGCCCTTCTGGGTGGTCGGTGTGCCGGGGATCGCCGGGATGTTGTCAGCCACGTTGAAGATGCCGACCAGCCTGGGGTTGCTGCGCATCCGCTCACGCAGACAAGCCTGTTGGGGCCCGACCCCTTTATCGCGGTAGAGATCGAGGCCGATGGCGCGCACACCGTCGTTGCTGAGCCGGTCGATGGCTCGGCAAATCAGGCTGTCGTCGATCGGCCAGCCGTACGTGCGAATGTCCTGTTCGCTGATGCCGATCAACACGACCGGTTGGCTACGCCCCGACGGGGTAGGCCGCACATTCGTGATGACGTCGTAGACGAGCAGGTTCAGCGACTCGGCGACATGGCTGCGCTCCAGGCCCCACAGCACCAGAGCGGCGACGCCATAGGAGGCCAGCACCTTGGCCAGGTTGGTGGCGTGTTGACGACTGATCACGGCGGTTGCAGGCGTCTGGATCGGTCCTCAGGCTGATGGCTGCCTGCGGCTTCGGCAACAGCGCGAGGGTCCGGCAAGCGATTGACAAGCTCCCAGACGAGCTTCAGCATCCGGTTAGTTCTGTGGTGGCGTGGAGCCCCAGCCGTTGCGATGGCCCAGCCGATGATCATCGCGACCCACAGCTACCGCGGCGGCACGGGCAAGTCGAATGTGACGGCCAACTTGGCGCTGGAGCTGGCGCGCAGCGGTCATCGCGTCGGCGTGGTCGACACCGATCTCCCCTCGCCCGGGGTTCACATCCTGTTTGCCCAGGACCAGCCCGCCACAACGATCAATGGCGTGCTGTATCGCCACTATGGCGTCGACAAGGCGATGATCGATGTCACCCCCGAAGGCCTTGGCGGTGCGGGGCGCATCTGGTTGCTGGCCGGCAGCCCCCGGCCCGGCGACATCGCTCAGATCGTCAAGGAGGGCTACTCGCTCGAGCAGTTGGTCGATATCTATCGCGACTTTGGCAAGGCTGCCGAGCTCGACTTTTTGTTCGTCGACACCCATCCGGGTATCAACGAAACCACCTTGATGTCGATCACGGTGGCTGATCTGCTGTTGATGCTGTTGCGTCCCGATCGGCAGGACTACCAGGGCACCGCCGTCACCGTCGATGTGGCACGCAAACTCGGGGTGCCGGCGTTGCGCTTTGTCGTCAACAAGGCGATCACCAGCCTGGACTGGCCCAACCTGAAGACCACGATTGAGCAGACCTACGGCGACACCTGTCTGGCGATCCTGCCCCAGTCCGACGAAATCATGCGCTACGGCGGCAACGGTCTGTTCTGCCTGCAACAGCCCGACCATCCGCTGTCGGTGACCTTGCGCGAGGTGGCCCAAGCGGTTGCTGCCCTTCGTTCTTGAGTGATGTTGATCCAAATGCTCTTTGCCGGCGCCACCCAAGCCGCTGTCGACCACGCTCCTGCAGAGGCGGGTCATGCTGTCTCGGCTGTGGCGCATGCAACCCCCCTGCCAGACGAGCTGGGTCTGGTGCTGCTGCTGGCGGCGTTGCTGCTGGTGGTGCTGCGGGCAAGGCCGATCCTGGAGTTGCTGGAGCACAGCGACAACCGCCAGCAGGCCAAGGCCCTGCGCTGGCCGACGGCGTTGCGCTCGTTGTCAGGCGGGCTGGCCGCGGCCTATGTGCTGCTGCTGCTGGTGCCGGAATTCAGCATCATCAACACCGAGTTGCATGGACCGCCGCAGGCGGCCTACGCCCTGGCTCTGCTGGGCTTGTTGATCTTCAAGGGCATTCAACATTTCTGCCTGCAGCAGGCCACTGCCGCCCATGCCGCCATGGGCGAGTGGAAGTTTGTCGGCGTCAAGGCTGCCGAGAAACGGTCCAACTTCGCCATCTCCCTAGCGGTGTTCACCGGTTATGCCGCTCTGATTCTGTTGACGCTGCCCTTTCAGTTCAGCCATCTCAGTGGTGCGATCTCCTCAGCTCTGTATGTGGTGACCTTTGCCCTGCATCTGGGCTTTGATGCCCTGGGGGTCTGCGAAGAAGACGAGCGCCGTTTTTCCAGGCTGGCGCCGCGGCTGGTGTTGCCGGTGCTGGTGCTGGCGTCGCTGCTGGCGGCCTTTGCTGTGCTGCCCAATGCAGTGCTGCTCGGTGCTTTTTCGCTGCTGGGCGGCATCGTGATCTACAACGTGTTTCGGGTGGAGTTGCGCAAACCCGAGGACACCTCCTTCATCTGGTTTGTTGCTGGAGCTGTGTTGTTTGCCCTGCTCAATGCCCTGACGCTGCGGGCGGGCGCTCACTGAAGCGTCGTCATTCCCCCCGCAAACGTCGGCGCAGGTCAGCTGAGTTCTGCTGGAGGTTCTGAAATGTGCTGTCTCCCAGGATTGATTCCACTTCGGCGGCAGCGCGTTGATGGTCGATCTCCAGGCTCAGGGTGGCGATCGTCGACTGAAGCTCTGATTCCCGCTGCCTGACACGATCGAGCATCGTGCGGAAAGCATCTCGGGCGGCACGCACGGCAGGATCCTGGCTGCCGCTGCTGTTGATCAGCACCTGGACGCCGTCGTAATCGCCATTGGCCACCAGGGCCGTGAGATGGCTGAAGTCGTGGATGAAACGCACCATGTTGCGCGCCCGTTCGCTGAGAATCACCACCAGGGCATGACGGGCCTGGGGGGAATCGTCGATCAGCTTCAGGGCCTCTTCGCGGTCGATGAACAGCAGCAGCGTCTCGTCGGCGATGGCACTGCAACTGGCCGAGCGGGTGCTTTCACCGAGCAAGGACATTTCGCCCAGCACTGCCCCGGGCTGCAGCACCGCCAGCTCGATCTCATCGCCTGAGGGATTGCGGATGTAGATGCGCAGGGCACCGCGCTCGAGCACATAGAGCCCGTCGCTGGCGTCATGGGCTTCGAACAACACCTGGTGGTTGCGCAAAGGCACGGGCCGGCCACGGGTTTCGGCCCCCTGGCGCAGACAGTCCTGCAGTGCAAGACGCGCATGGTCGAGGGTCATCTCCACGGACATGGCCAGCCTGGCTGCAGAGGGACCCCTCCGATCATGACCCAGCTGTGGCTGGCGTGGGATCGACTCGCGATGATGACGCTGTCAGTTCGCCGCCGCGGGCAAGCACGTGATCGATCCGCAGACCCAACTCCTGCAGAACCCATTCGTGCTTCTGTTGCTGTTGTTGTTGCTGGTGCTCACATTTCCGCTGGGTCAAGCCCGTGAGCTCAGGCGCAATCGCATCAGTCGGCTGATCCCTTCCCTGCGTTTCTTTCGGATCGCGCTGGTGGCTGCGCTGCTGGCGGGGGCATTGTTGCTGCTTGGTGTTGAGAATCCGTTGATCAGCTGGATTCAGTTGATTATCAACCTGGGCTTTTACATCGCCCTGGTGGAGGTGGCGGTGGACCTCGTCTGGCAGTTGATCAGCTGGACCAGTCACGACCGCACAGCGGCACCGCGCATTCTTAAGGATCTGACCTTTGTAACGGCGGCATTCATTGTGATTACCGCTGTTCTCTATCACCGAGGGACGCTTAATACCATTGGTACGGCAGCTGTCCTGTCGGTTCTGGCCTTTGTGGTTGGTCCTGGCTCGGCGACCCAGCTGCAGAACATCTCATCGGCCCTGACCGTGCAGGTCGAGCGCCAGTTTTTGGTCGGTGAGTGGGTCGAGATCGATGGTCAGCAAGGGCGCGTTGACAATGTGTCGTGGAACAGTACCTATCTTTATGACGACATCAATGATCGTTACGTCGTGTTCCCCAATGCGATGATTGATAAGGCAAAGATTGTCAATTATTCGCG
This sequence comes from uncultured Klebsiella sp., assembly GCA_964344095.1. Lineage (GTDB taxonomy): Bacteria > Cyanobacteriota > Cyanobacteriia > PCC-6307 > Cyanobiaceae > RGUW01. The sequence continues at coordinate 4,153 of CAYFMB010000060.1, read as the reverse complement.
TCCCTCGCCGACCGATTTTGGAGTTGAGATTAGCGTTGGCCTGCCCTATGAGATGAGCCCGGCAGAGGCGCTGGCGCTGCTGGAGGGAGCGGTCTGGCATCATCATCAGATTCCCGAACCTGATCGAGCGCGCGCTTTTTTGCGGGGCTTTGGTGCGTCGTCCATCGATTACACCCTGCATTTCTTCATTCCTGATTTTCTGTTGCGCTACGAAGTCTCGACCGAGGTGAGCATGCGCATTTGGTACGCCGTGCGGCGTGCGGGTTATTCGATACCCTTTCCGGTTGTGGATCTGCGTACGCCTCGTTCCAGTCGGGATCTGTTGGTGGCTGAGCAGCGGGAGCTTAGGCAGCGCAACTTTGAACTGTTACGTGCGATTGATCTGTTTGAGCCTCTCGAAGATGCTGATCTGCAGGCGATTGTGTGTGAAGATCAGCGCATCGACTTCGCCCCTGGCGAGGTGATCGTGCGCCGCGGTGATGTCGGTGGGTCGATGTTTGTGATCATGGATGGCTGTTGTTCTGTGCTGGTGTCCGATGGCAGCAGCGAGGGGCGAGAAGTCGAACTCAGTCGCCTTAGCAAGGGTGATGTCTTCGGTGAGATTGCAGCGCTCACTAATGCCCCCAGAACGGCCACGATTCGGGCCGTTGGTCATGTGAGCGTCCAAGAGATCAGCCAGAAACAGATCCAGTCCGTGTTTTTGAAGAATCAGAAGACCATGGAAGAACTGGCCAAAATCATGACGGTGCGCGAAGCCGGGCGGCGTCAGTTCAGTCCCAGCGAGCAGCAGACCTTTCAGTCCGGTCTGCTCGAGCGCATGAAAGGTGCGCTTGGCCGGCTGTTTTCCTGACGCGCTCAGAAACGATATTGAACCTTGGTGTAAAGGCCGCTGCTCAAAACCCAGGTGTCCCAGTAGACACGTGTTTCGGTGTCAAAGGGATAGACCCAACCCAGTTCCAGGGCCCAATGGCGTCCGGCCAGCCAGCGCACGTAGGCGCCTGTGCTGCCCACGGTGTCGTTGTAATAGGTGTTGTTGCGCCAGAAGTGCATGCCGCCGTAGCCGACAAAGGGCACCAGTTGCAGAGCCTGCTTTTGGTTGGTCCAGAAGGTCCAGGTGAGTTCGGTCGTCCAGAGGTAGCCGTTGTCTCCACTGATCAGGGTGCCGGGCAGACCCTTGAGCCCCGTGTCGCTGCCCAGGCTGAAGCCCATGTCGCCGGTGAGCTCGTCAAAGGCCACCTGAAAAGCGCCGCGGGCTCCCCACAACAGCTGGGGTGTCAGCGCCCAGTTGACGCTGAGGATGCCTCCGAGGGCCCTGGCGGTGCCGGGGTTGATCCCGACCGCGTTAAGGGCTCGCAGCTGTGCGTCGGTGCTGAAGCTCGGCATGCCTTGCAGGCCGTAGACGTTGCCGCCCCAGCTCAGCCGACCACTGCTGCCGCCGCCGCTGAGCCCGAAACGGGCATAGCCGGTCTGCCCCCAGCCACCCTGCGATTGGGGAATGATGTCTGAACCGTTCAGATAGGTGTCGTTGCGGTTGCCGCTGATGGCGCCAAACAGCGCCCAACGCTGGGTTGGGGTTTCGCGTAGCAGCCAATCGAACTGCCCGTAGCCTTGAAACTGCCGGATTGACAGGTTGTAAAGCGGGATCGGCGCTTCCACCAAGTTTCGGCGGCTGTAGCCGAAGGAGCCTGTGAACTTGAGCGTCTCGTTCAGCGGAACGGTGTAGCTCAATGAGCCGATGGTGGCTCCCAGTTCGGCCTGATCGTCGGCATTCAGTTCGGCGACGGCGAGCAGGGTGTCGCCGCGGGTGATGAGGTTGTTTTTGAGCGCAATCCCGAGGGCGCGCCACTCGCCGCTGCCCGCATTGCCTTCATTGCGAAAGCTGAGATCGCCGACCCAGGGCACAGCGGCGGGTTCGACGCTGAGGGTCACCACCGCCTGGCTTGGATCGGTGCCAAGTCGGCCAATGTTGCCGGTGATCTGGCCGACCCCTGGCAGGCCGCGCAGCTGCACGAGCGTCTGCTCCAGGGATTTGAGGTTGAGCACGCGGCCCCTCAGGTTCTGCAGCCGGCGGTCCAGGCTGCGCTGCAGACCGCTGTCGGTGCTGCGCACCCGCAGTTCGGCGATGCGGCCCTCGACCACTTCGAGCTGGCCGGGGGCTGGCTTGGTCTGAACGTAGACCCTGGTGTTGACATAGCCATCACTGACCAGGCGGGTGGTCAGTGCAGCCGCGCAGCGTTGCAGGGTGTCGCTCCAGCTTCGGCCGGCCGCCGAGCAGGTCCTCAACAGGGCGTCAAGCTGAGCTTTCGAGTAAGGCGAGCTGCCTACGACAGTGGGCAGCCGCACGGCACCCTGGGTTTCCTCGGCAGCTGGGGCTGGCCGGTCCGATGGTGCCGGTGTCGGCAGGTCCTCCTGTTGGAGAATGGGTGTCTTGTCCTTGTCGTTCTCAGGGGCAAGTGGTGAGTTGCGCTGCAGTGGAGTCTGCTCAGGCAGGCGCACCGGGCCGGGCTGCAGCGGCGGGGCGATCAGTTGCGCCAGCAACCACATGCAGGAGTTGTTGCCATAACCAAGGTCATTGAACCGGAAGTTGTCAGTGAAGTAAAGCTGAGCAAAGATTCTGTTGGGATCAGCGCCGAGCGTTCGCAGGAGTGAGAAATGGCGCCGTTGCGCTCAACCGTTCTGGTCCGCGCCCATCAGGCTTCCCAGCTGGTGTTGCTGGGCTGGTCGCTGCTGCTGCTGCCACTCACCTCGGCCTGGGGACCATGGGCGCGTGCCCAGGTCACCGCTGCAGCTGGTGCGGCCAGCCTGGGCAGCAAGGTCAACGGGGTGCTGGGCGGCAGCTGCACGGCGGGGTTGTGCGTGGTGGCGGGTGGCACGGGGGTGGGTGCCAACCAGTTCCATCGCCTCAGCGCCTTCAACACCAGCGGGGCCATCAGCGGCGTTCAGTTCAACAACCAGGGCTACGGCACGGTGATCGTGGGTGTGACGAGCCCCTTCGGCAGCACCATCGACAAGTTGATCAGCCTGACGCAGCCGGGCAATCTGCTGTTTCTCTCTCCCGGCGGTATCCGCATGGCGGGCTCTGCTGGCTTTGTGCAGGTGCAGCAGCTTGGGCTTAGCACCGCCGCCAGCCTGGCCATGAGCGGCGGTGGTGCGTTCAACGTGTTTGACAGCACCGCATCCCAGCTTCAGGCACTGAGTGGCAGTCCTGTGCTGGGCGCCAACGGGCTGCAGGCCAGTGCGGCGGCGCGGCAGGCGGCGGGGATCAGCGGTGTGCCCGGCATCGTCGCTGACGGCATCGCGATCAGCGTTGATCGCGAGCTGTTGCTCGATGCGGTCGATGGCACTGCTCAGCTCACTGGTTCAACCCTGGCGGTTCAACCGTGGCAGGGAATGGGCGGCAACCTCAGCATTTTGGGCCAGCAGGTTGTGATCGAGGCCGGGTCGCAACTCCTCGCCAGGGGCCCTGCTGGCGGCGGCCGCATTCAACTGGGCGGCAGCTGGCAAAACAGCAACCCCGCCATTCGCCAGGCCCTACGCACCACCGTTGCCAACAATGTTGTGGCCGATGCCTCCGCGACTGAGCGCGGCAATGGCGGCACGGTGGTGGTTTGGAGTGATGTGAGCAATCCAGGCAGCACCACCCGCGTTGCAGGTGAATTAAAGGCTGAGGCGGGCATTCAAACGGGTCATGGCGGCTCGATCGAGACATCGGGTTATGAACTTGATGTCAATGGCATCAGAGTCTCAACAAAGTCGCCATCTGGAGCTTCAGGTGTCTGGTTGCTCGATCCAGTGGATATCACAATTTCTCCAAGTGCAGGAACAGTTAGTGGCAGTGCGATCGCATCGGCCATGGGGCTCCAAGGGGGTACCAATGTTGTGCTTGATGCGACGGCATCGGGTTCTTGCACTGGTGTCACATGCTCGACTTTCTCTGGTACTAGTGGAATAGTATCTGTGAGTGATTCATTCACAATTGCTGGCCCTTACGTTTTGACCTTGAAGGGCCAGGGAGTGACGGGATCGGGAAATATTGATTTATCCAATGCTTCTGCCAAGATCGAATTTGATCAATCAAGTTCGTCGACGTATTCGGGAGTGATCTCAGGGTCGGGTTCAATTGCCAAGAAAGGGGCGGGAACTCTTTCTCTTG
>CAYFMB010000059.1:0-9078 GCA_964344095.1 uncultured Klebsiella sp. | reverse complement strand
GATTGCCGTCAGGGCTGCCGCTTCGGGTCATGGTCTCGTGATCAGCAGCGGCAGCAGCGAGCGACCGCTGCACGATCCACTGCCCCAACTGGATCAGCTGCTGGCTCAACCGTTAGCCCCCCTGCCCGAACCGCCGCCCCAGGGTTTGCAGCGGGTGCTCAGGCAAACCCATCAGGGCACGCTGAAGCTGCTGATGGCCCTGGCGATCGCTGGATGGGCGCTACCGATCCTGCCGGGAACGCCCTTCTTCGTGCTGGCCTGGTGGCTGGGTTGGCGACCGGAGTCCGCAACCGCCAATCGTCAGCAGAACCGCAGTAGAAGGCAGGGCGACTCAACCCGCGCCGATCGACACGACAACATCGCCACATCCGGAGGCAGCGGCACGACCAGTTGATGCGCCCCACTGCGCACCAGCAGCTGTTGCTCAAACTGGCGCACCACGAGGCCGTCGCGCTCAAGCCCAGGCAGCACAATGCGGCAACGGTGCTCTCCGCCCTCGCGCTGCCAGTCCATGGCTGGCTCGGCAAACGCCTGGGCGAGCCAGGAGCCGACGCTGGCAACATCGGGCCTGGTTGCTTGAACCAGCAGAGGCAGCTGCCAGCTCGCGCCGAGTTGTTCCGTGGCTGAGGCACACAGCTCACCCTGCAACCAGACACGAAGCCGCGACAAGCCGTTGAGGGGCCAGGGCACCAGCCGCCGATTGAGGCTGCTGAGTGAGTCCTCGGCATCGACCGCCATGGCCAGCCACAACTCTGCTGCTGGCTCTAAGCCAGCAGAGCCGCTCAGGCGCTGAGCCAGATGGGCCAATGCTGAGCGCCAGGACGCGCTCAACTGCAAATCGGCAGCCTGGGGCAGGCGCAGGCGCAGCACCAGCTCAAACTGGGCGAGCCGCGCTCGGGTCAGATCCCACCACTGCAGCAACGGCTGCCAAAGGCCTTCGAGCAACTCAGGCCCTTGCAACGCCAGGCGCACAATCTCAAGAGCCTGAGGTGATGCTGGCAACAGCACCACCCAGTCCTCATGGCTCTGAAGCTGATCTGCCAGGTAAAGGCAGCGCAGGACGGAGGCCAGACCTGGCACCTGCGAAACAGTCAGCGCGTTGTCATCGGGTTCGAGCTCCAACAGCTGCAACCAGGGTTGCAGCACCGGCTGGGCTTGCGCCCAGAGCTGGGCTGACCACTGAGCGTCGTCGAGGCGCTGCAGGGGTGCAGCGGCAGCTCCACGCTCCAGATCGCCAGCCAGATCAAGAATTTGCGGGTCCGCGCCAGCGTCGCGACAGGCCGCGACGGCGAGATCACAGAGGGCTCGCCGCTGGGGCAGGGTTTCGGCGCAAATCAAACGAAGAGGTTGTCGATGTGCGTCGACCATGCATCCAGCCTCCGACGACATTGTGCTCGCTACTGCCGCAGAGGCAGCTGAAATCTGCCGTAAGATGCGGCATTGAGCAGGACCTTGCTGCGGTGTTTGAGTTTGAAACAGTTCTCGCCTTCGGCGTCGGAGCAGGGCTCGTAGCACTCGCACCCATGGTTCGCCGGCTTGGCAACCAGCAGCTGGGTGACTCGATGAATCATGTCGGCCGGTCCATGGCCAAGAACGGGATCAAACTCGGCGTGACCGTGGCAGGCGCAGCTGGAACGGCAGCCCGGTCCATGGCCCGCCACGCCGCCGAAGCAGCCGAATCGTTTGGCGACCTCGTGGCAGAAGCTCGCCACGAAATGAGTGACGACACCGTCACGACCGTCACGGCTTCGATCGAAGAACCCAACCCAGAGTCAGCACCCACCTCCAAGAAAGTGCGGGCGACTGAGGTCAGCGTCGAATGAGGTCGAGGGACCTCCCCTGACTCCGCTTTCTTCCCCACCCGTCGCTTTGAACACCGTGCTTGCTGAAGAGAAGCCTTTCACTCGCCACGTTGCGCGTGCAACTGCTTCTGGGCAGCGGCCTCAGCTGATCGCCGTCTCCGGTGGCGGGGAACAGCACGTCTGCCATGGACCCGTCCAGGGCTTGATTCATTGGAGCGGCAAACGGGTGAGGTTGCGGATCCATGAGGATCCCCAGGTGCAGCGCGGCCTCATCACTGTGTTGCAACACCAGCCAGATGTGGCAACCGTGCGCCTCAATGCTGCGGCCCGCAGCTGCGTCATTCAGTTCAACGAAGGTGCTGCTGCAGCCTCAGGCCCGGCAGGCCTGCAGAGCTGGCTGGTCGAGCTGACTGAGCTCGACAGCGTCGGTCTCCAGCTGGTCAGCGATGGACCTAGCACTCCATCCAAGCCACAGACCAACGTTGTTGCCGACTCTGGGGAGGGAGAGGACGACGAGGGCTTCGTGCCTTCACGCATCGTGCTGCCGATCAGCTCCTTGGCCCTGGCACTGCTGGCAGGGCCGTTGGCGCTCCCCCCCCTGGCAGTGGCGGGTTTCATTCTGGTGGCCGCCCATCTCAGCTTCAAACGGGCCTGGGCCGGGCTGCGCGAGGAACGCAAGATCAACGTCGACTTCCTCGACGCCCTGGCAGTGACGCTGCACAGCCTCGAAGGCTTCCTGGTCGGACCCGCTCTCATGATCAGCATGATCGAAGGCGGTGAAGCCGTGCGCGACGCCACACAGCGCATCGCCCATTCGGCCAATACCGATCTGCTGGCGAGTCTTCAAGCCGACGTCCGCCGCATCAACGCCGATGGCGTCGAAGAGGTCGTTCCCAGCACATCGCTGATGGCTGGAGATCGTGTGCTGTTCTTTCCGGGGGACAGCATTCCCGTCGATGGCATCATCGAGTCGGGCGAAGGCAGCTTTGACGTCGTCAAACTCACCGGCGAATCGGTGCCTCGCCATGCGGTTGCCGGCGACGAAGTCCTGGCCGGCTTCATCCTGCTCGAGGGATCGCTGATCGTCACGATTCAGGCAGTCGGCGAAGCAACACGAATCGGTCAGATCACCTCGATGATCGAAGCCGCTCCGGTCTATGACACCCGTGTCGGCAACGTCGCCGCACGGGTCGCCAACCGTTTCGTGATGCCGACTCTGTTGCTAGCGGGGGTATCCCTGCTGATCAGCGCCGGCAACATCGCCCAGGCTGCATCACTGCTGATGTTTGACCTGGGAACCGGTCTAAGGGTCTCGGTGCCGACGGCGATCATGGCGGCCCTAACCCGCGCCGGTTCCCAGGGCCTGTTGATCCGCAGTGGGCGGGCTCTGGAACAACTCGTCGATATCGATGTTGTTGTTTTCGACAAAACTGGAACCCTGACGCAAGGCCACCCATCGGTTGTTCACCTCGACATTCTCAATCCAGCGTTTTCGGCCGAACGTCTCACCTGGCTTGCGGCAACGGCTGAACAGGGACTGAACCATCCGGTTGCCGAAGCGATTGTCTCCTACGCCACAGAGCAGGGTCACGAACCTGGTCAGTGTGATGCCTGGGACTACCGCATCGGCAAAGGCGTCAGCACAACCATTGATGGGCTGCACGTGCTCATCGGCAACGCCCGCCTGCTCGATGATGAACAGATCGTCGTGCCTGAGCTCCATGCCGAGCAGGCCCTGCGAGCGTCAACGCCGATCTACCTCGCAGTCGACGGTGAGGTGGCAGCTGTGTTCTATGCCGCCGATCAGTTGCGTCCTGACAGCCGTGCCCTGGTTGCCGAATTGCATCGGCGCGGCATTCAGGCCCACATGCTCACAGGCGATGTCGCCAGTGTGGCCAATGCTGTGGCTGCCGAGCTGGGGCTGCAACCGCAGGAGGTTCATGCCGAAGCGCTTCCGGATCAAAAAGCTGAGCTCGTCAAACAACTCAGCGAGCAGGGTCACAAAGTGGCCTTTGTCGGCGACGGCATCAACGATTCGGCAGCTCTGGCCTATGCCGATGTCTCCATCTCTTTTGCATCAGGCAGCGATCTCGCAAGGGAAACCGCCGACATCGTGCTGACGAATGACAAAGTCTCCGGTGTGATCGTCGCCCAGGACCTGGCGAAGCGCACGTTTGCTTTGGTGAAGCAAAACATCGGCATCGTCGGAGTCCCCAACCTCACTGCACTGGTGATCGGCACCGTCGTGCCAGTCAGCCCCATCGCAGCCGTCCTGCTGAACAACGGATCTTGTCTGATTGCAGCGGCCAACGCGATGCGAACCCTGGGCTTCAAACCGACGCCTTTGCCTGATGTCAGCACCCAGGTCACTCCTGAGGCCGTGGCAACCAGCAACGACGTTGTTGCTCACAAGAGCAAGACTCGTGCTGAACGTGACGTTCTGGAGCTGTCGACCAAGCAATTGGCTCAGCGACTGGGAACGAGCCACCAGAGCATCAGTGCTCGCCGCAAACGCGGCGATCTCAAAGACTGGACCCAGGGGCTGGATCCCGAAGGTCTGGCCTGGATTCACAATGAATCATCGGGCCAGTACATGGCGATGCAGGCCTAGCAATCAGCATGGATGCACTCACCTGTCTTGAGCTGATCCATCAAAACCAGAGGCGACGTCGTTACAGGATTCGTACGATTGAACCACTGAACTGGCAGCAGTTCTCTGGCGAACTGACTCAGCAATTCAGACATTCACCCGTGCACTGGCGCCTCAATCAAGCAGCCCGTTGTCTCATCATCTGGATTGATCAGGATGGCCATGACCGTGAGCTGCGCGAAGGCCTGCTGGGAATTGCTAGGGCCCTTGAACGTTGTGGTGCGGCCCCTGCCCCCTGCGCGGTGATCCGGATCAAAACCCACAGGATTCGATCAGTCTCGCGGAGCCCCGTGAACGTTGCGCTCAATCTGGCGTCGGGAGGAGCAAGCTTCATCCTGGTGGTGATCGCCAGCCTGTTGCTGTTGATCGGCATGGTTGGCATGATGTTGCCACTAGCCCCAGGGGCACCCCTGCTGCTGATCGCCGCTCTATTGATCGAGTTGGCCATCAGCATGCGACGCCCGTTTGTTGCCACTCCCGCTGCCTGAACCGTGACAGGAACAGCACGCATGAAGCCCAGGAGCGATGCGAGCGCTCCGATCATGTCCCTAGCCCCCCTGGCAGAAGGCGAGGGATTATGGCAGCTACGCAATGAACTGCCAGGACGGCTGCGCATTCAGTGCAAGGGGTTGATCGATTCGCCTCTGCTGCGTCTGCACGCCCGTGTTGTGCTGAGCAATTGCCACTGGCTGCTGGGTTTTCGCATCAATCGCCTGGCAGGAAGCATTTGCATTCAGTACCCACCACACCGCCGACGTGAAGTCACCACGTTGCTGCAGGAAGCATTGTCGCTGGCCAGCATCGAAGAAAGCTTTGAGAAGAAGATCCGGCAACACCTGGGGACGCAAACAATCGGCAAAACTGTGGCTCATGGGTTGACCTGTCTAGCCCTGCTGAGCCTTGAGGGAGTGCTCGCCATCCCAACCATGGTGATGACATCACTCAGCATCCTTCTGCTCTGGCCCCTGACCCGAGAGGTGATCGAGCGACTGCACCAGAGACGGGTCACTGTTGAAGCATTGGAACTGAGCTTTTCTTCACTGCTGATCAGTCAAGGACTGTCGGCGGAAGCACTGCTTGATCTGATGATCAATGATGCTGTCGAGGTAACGCAGAGTACGGCCAATTTCGATCACATCAAACTTGATGCCAATCACATCCTGCAACGACTGTCAGAAACAATCAGTGTGATCCTGCAGGACAGTTCGGCTGGATCAAGCGTCATCCTTCTCAAGGATGTGGAGATCGGCATGATGATCAGCATTGAGACCCGTCAGCATTGCTTCTTGTCTGCGCGGATCACCAGTGGCGAACTTCTGGTTGTTAATCGTCTGGTTGACGGCGACTGGCGACCTAGGCGCATGGCCTGTGGTGATCTCATTGAGCCTGGAGCATTGGTGATTTCAGGCAAGGCGGTCGCCCGTGTCGAATGCTGCCTGCAATCAGATCCTGCTTATGCGCTGTTGCGCCAACATTCCAAGCAGGTTGTTGAGTCAGAGGATGGTGCTGAGCGTTGGCTGAGCCGCTACAAGCGGGTGATGCCACCACTCCTCCTTGGTGCTGGTGCAGCGATGCTGAGCATGGGCTCAACCGATCAGGCGCTGGCAGCATTCCAGTTCAACCCGGTGAGCGATTGGGAAAATCACAAACTTGCCGCCCGTCTGACCACCATTGCCGACCTTGGATTCCATAACCTCAGGATTCGCGACGACAAGGCGCTTCAGAACCTCAGCAAGATCAAACATCTGATCATCAGCCGCAGCTGTCTTGACCGCATCGGGGGCATCCAGGCCAGAGAATTGATCGCACAAGATCACGACACTCCGCATGGAACACTGGTGCGACTGTTGGCTGGATTACAGAACTGGTTCTGTGGCATTGATGCCACAACCATCTGGTCGCGCCAGCTGGATAACGTTGACTCACCGATTGAGGTTGCCGATGTTGATGTACGCAATCTTCTGGAGGGTTGGACCATCACTGATCGCGAAGGCCAGACCTGGTTTTTGAGGCAACAGCCCAACCAGACTGGACAAACGCGCCATACCCACATGAATCCCCTTGAGATCTGGCAAGAGGGTGCACTGTTAGGGATCGTCGAAATGATCACAAAGCCCGATGACCACTGGATCACCACGATTCAGCACCTCAAACAGCAAGGCATCACGATCCATCTGGTCGCTGAGGAGGCGACTGAACGCCTCAGTGAACCCTCGACAATCCTCAACATCGACGAGTCCAACCGCCATGGTTACTTTGATGCTGAGCAACGGCTGACATTGGTGCAGCAGCTTCAGGCCAATGACGAATCCGTAGGTTATATCGGTTACGTCATTCACGATTTACCTGCACTGGCACAGGCTGATGTCTCCATCGGTCTCGATGTGGATGACGACAGCCGCTATTTATCGGGACTTTGCGATCTAGCACTCAATACCGATCCGCTCTGGCTGCCGAGACTTGTATTGATTGGCAGGGCGATGGAACGGGCCAGCAAACAGAATCTGACCCTGCTGGGGGGTAGCCAGATCGCCTCCTCAGTGGCTATCGCCAGCGGCTTGATCGCTCCATTGCAGAGCGTGTTGCTCAGTGACCTGCCGCTGCTGATCGCCGAACTCAACAATCTGATGGCCCTGCAGACTCCCAATGTGATGCCGACACCGTTGCCCGTTGCAAGCTCCATCAAGCAGGCGAGTGCAGCAGCCATCGGCTGAGCAGGGATCACCCTCTCTACGGCCAGAGCCGCTTTGCTGCGGAGTCATCAAGCGACGTGACCTGCACGCAAGCAACAAAAAGAACAAGCGAAGATTGCAATCAGCTCGCAGGCACCGACTCGATCAGGCGTTTGTGCAGGACAGGCAGAATCAAGCTCTTAATCAACATACTGAAAACAACCGCAAAACAAACCGCATCAACAATGAAAGATTCGGAGACAGGATTAATAACCGTCTCAAATCTCATGCCACTCTCTTCGATTAAATCAGGAATTGTAATTGCAAGCGCCATCGAGATTGCACCCTTAGGCGCCCACAGAGAAAGAAATTGAAATTCCCGCTGCGACAAAAATGGATTGCGGCGGAAGAACAATCCCACAGTCAAGGGGCGAATGATCCAGACAATCATCAGCAATACAAGCGCCGCTAGAAGCGTCTGCAATACACCGACACTGAGATCAACAGCAAGACCAGCCATAAAGAAGATCAAAGACTCTGAGGCAATATTGATGGACTCTAATTGAATAGAAAGCATTTCCTTTTCATCCTCTGTCTCTTGATGTGAAAGCAACACACTCACAACAAAACCCATCACCAGACTGCAGATCAAACCGCCTTGGCCAAGCAAGGTATTGAGGCCATAACCGATTAGAACGAAACCAATGGCAAGGTCAATCGTCTGCGATCGCTCGACGGCGAAACGACGAATCACAACAGCGAGCGCATAACCGAGAACCACACCAATACACAAACCAAGAAAAATTCCGCCAAAGAAAACATCAACAACTTTGAAAGCCATCTCATCGGCAGCACGCTTGGAAAAGAAGGCGAACAAAACCTCACCTGTCACCAACGTCATTGCTGCACTGACCGCAGTCTCGAATTCCAGGACCCCGAGAATGCGATCACTGAAACGCTCGACTCGCTTAACAACAAAGGTAAAGGCGCCCCAATCCTGAGGCGCCATACAGTATGCCAACGCCATTGCCACAAGCAATGGTTGACCGCTAGATCGAAATTCGCCATAAATCAATGACAACGCCGCAAACATGACCAACGAGCCAATCGCAACAAAGATAAAAATTCCGACAATCGAAAGCAGCAGGCTGGAAACAAGGAAATCCTTACGATGAAAATAACGACGACATAGCTTGACACCGCTATAAAACAACAACAAACACAATGCTATAACATGAAGATCTTCAAAAAACTTGTGCTCATAGCCAAGACTTGATGTTGGCTGCAGAGCCACACCGATACCAAACAGTGCCAAAGCTCCTGGAATGCCAATTTTCAAGGCATAACGATCGACAACAATGCTCAAAACGAGCACAGCACCCACAAGGGCAAGCTGGATCGGAAAACTGGTGAGTGCGAACACGCTCTTCGCTGAACTCAGGCTGGCAAAAAGCATCTCAAGATCTCCAAAGTGGATCCATTTAGGCGATAGCATCAAGGAGGGCAAAAGTGCTCGCCCCACCGAAGCAACGATGCGCGAAATTCAAGTTGCAAAAATTCGTGTGGCAAGTCAAAGAGGATCAAGAGCACGAACTCAATGAAGCCAAAATGCTTCTACTCAAAGAGGAATCGCCGTAACCCTCCAACTCAACTTCTGGCCAGGTCGGTTGATGCGCCAGAACCGCAAACCCTGACGATCAAAATAAGAGCCGTCCTCCGTCACCAACACGGCAGGCAGTCGTTTCAACTGCAACAATTCGGCCAGTTCGCGGCTGTCCACCTCAATTCCCGTACGTACCAGACGTTCGAGAATCTCCAGACGCTCGCGAAACAGGCGCAAGTCGGCATAAAGATCGGCTTTGTACCAATGACCGGATGCTGGGACCGGTAGATCCGCCACTGTCGGTTCATCGAGCACGAGCTCTGCGGCGACAGGTTCACCGCCTTCGGCCGA
>CAYFMB010000058.1:0-9144 GCA_964344095.1 uncultured Klebsiella sp. | reverse complement strand
TGATCATTCCCAGAGGCTCCAATGCGCTGGTGCGCTTCATTCAGGACAACACCCGCATCCCGGTGCTGGGGCACGCCGATGGCATCTGCCATCTCTACGTCGATGCAGCCGCCGACCCCGAGCTCGCCCTGCGGGTGGCCATCGACAGCAAAACCCAGTACCCGGCCGCCTGCAACGCGATCGAGACGCTGCTGGTGCACCAGGCCATTGCGCCGTCGTTTTTGCCAGCCGCGATCGCGGCGTTTGGAGCCACCGGCGTCGAACTGCGCGGCGATGCGGCGGCCATGGCTCTTGGCGTGAGTCATGCTGCCAGCGACGCCGACTGGAGCAGCGAGTACAGCGACCTGATCCTGGCGGTCAAGGTGGTGTCTGATCTCGACGAGGCGCTGGAACACATTCGCCGCTACGGCTCGCGGCACACCGATGCGATCTGCACCACCGATCAAGCCACAGCCGATCGTTTCTTGGCCGCCGTCGACAGCGCCGGCGTCTACCTCAACTGCTCGACCCGCTTTGCCGATGGCTTTCGCTATGGCTTCGGTGCCGAAGTGGGCATCAGCACCCAGACCCTGCCGCCGCGGGGACCGGTGGGCCTCGAAGGTCTCGTGACCTACCGCTACCGGCTGCGGGGCGAGGGCCACATCGCCGCCGACTACGCCAGCGGCCAGCGGCACTTCAGCCATCGACCTCTGCCGCTCTAAGACCCAACGCCCAAGAGCGGCATCAAAAAGGGTGGCTTTGGTTGAGCAGTTTTAGACCCGCAACGTCCAACCGCGACGGTCGTGAAAATCGGCCTCTCGTCCAGGGTGATTCAGGGCCCAATAACTCAGGCTGCCGTCGTTTGATTCCAGCACGGCCGTCAGTCCAACCTGCAAGGTGCTCGCCGCGGCCAGCTTGGGCGGCAGGGAGCAGCTGAGTTCCAGGGTCAGAGTCGAAGCAGCCGTGGTGCTGCCTTCCGCTGCAGCGGCTGCATGGATTGCGACGGGCAGACGGGTGAAGAACCACTCAGGCTGCAGACCCTGGCGGTAGGACGACAGGTGGTACGCGGCCCAATCGGCCGAGGGCGAGAGGTTGAACTCCCAGTAGGGCTCCTGATCGGGTACTGCGACAAAAGCCTCAAAACAGGTGTGCTGCCAGAGCTCGTCGCGCCTGGCAGGGGATGCACTCAGGGCTGGCACGCGCAGATCTTCGAGGTTCTGCAAGACGTAGCGGAGCTGCAACTGAGGGATCTGGCCTGGAGTTCGCAACACCTCGACGGCGGCGGCGAGAACCCGCTCGGGGCCTGCAGCAGCCTCAAACGGACGCAGGGTGTGCCATGGCGCAGGCAGCAGGGTCATCAACGCTTCAACCCATCCAACAGCTCAGCAATCAGAGTGCGAATCTGGTGCTCCTGAACCTCGATCGACTGGGCCAACCTGAACTGGACCAGAGCACGGGCGAGGTTGTGACCCTGATGGCTCACCTGGAAGTAGACATTGCCGGCGAGATGGTCGGTGAAGAAGCGCAGTCCCAACTCAAACGGCAACAACAGGGTGGCGTCGTAGAGATGATCCAGGTCTGCCGCTGTGAGCCAGTGATGGGCCTCCTGCAGATAGCCGCCCAGCATCGCCCGGGCCAGATCGAGATCAAAACGCACCGCCTCCAGATCCGTGCACTCTTCGCCCGCAGGGTTGCAGCCTGAGCGCAGGGCATCGCCGATGTCGTAATGCACCAACCCAGGCTTGACCGTGTCAAGGTCAACCATGGCGACACAGCAGCCGGTAGAGCTGCACAACATCACGTTGTTGACCTTGGGATCGCCATGGATCGGCCGCACCTGCAGACGCCCCTGGTGCCTGGCCTGCTCCAGCACCGGCACCAAGGTCTGCCGTTCGGCGATGAAGCGGCAACACCACTGGGCCTGAGGATCATTGAGACGCTTCGCGACCGCGGCGTCGCCCCCGGCCAGAAGCTGTTGGTACTGGTCGTAGTAGCCCGGTGTGATGTGAAAACCCTCCAGGGTGTCGGCCAGACGCTCAGGTGGCAGATCGTGAATCAAGGCGTGAAAGCGTCCGAGGGCGCGGCCCACCTCGCGGGCCTGATCGGGATGCTCGAGGCGCTCAAGGCTGTGAGCTCCTTCCACAAAGGTGAGCAAGCGCCAGGCGCCACCATCGTCCTGGCGCAGCAGGGTCGCGTGAGCAGCTGACTCCCGCAGCGGCACCGGTGTGGGCAGCTGCCAGGGAGGGCGAGCGTCACCCTGCTGGGACGTGCATGCCAAACGCGCAGAGCAGTGGCGGCTCAGCTGCTCCAGGTTGGCCATCACCAGTTCGGGCTGGGTGAAAACGGCGGTGTTCAGCCGCTGCATCACATAGCGACGGCCGCCGCTGGTACGGACCAGATACGTCGCATTGATGTTGCCGTTGCCCAGGGGTTCGACGGAGCTCACCGCACCGTCGACCGCGAAGCACCCCGCCACTTGGATCAGATCCATGGCGTCATGATCTCGCGTGGGGCAAGCCGCCCGCTTCAGGCCGCCCCCGCGATGGCCAATCCCGAGTGGCGGATCAACGCCTCGCTGCTGGGAGGACGCCCCCTGAACGCTTCAAAGATCTCGGCAGGGGCGCGGCTGCCCCCGAGCGAGAGCACGGTGTCGCGGAAGCGCCGGCCGGTGGCCACCACCGCGTCTTCGACATCGAGGCCCACCTCTTCAAAGGCGCTAAAGGCGTCGGCGCTGAGCACCTCGGCCCATTTGTAGGAGTAGTAACCGGCTGAATAGCCACCGGCAAAGATGTGGCTGAACGAGCACAAGAAGGCGTCTTCGGCGATCGGCTCGAGCACGGTGGTGGTCTGGGCCACCTCGCGGCGCAGTTGTTCTGGGGTCTGGCCGCTCGCGGGGCTCCAACGGCTGTGCAGGCGCAAATCGGTCAGGGCCAGGTGCACCTGGCGCAGGGTGCCGCTGCCGCCCATGAACGTGCGGGCCGCCAGCAACTTCTGGTAGTCGGCCTCGGGCAAGGGTTCGCCGCTCTGCCAATGACGGGCCATGCCCATCAGCGTGGCGCGGTCGTAGCACCAGTTCTCCATGAACTGGCTGGGCAGCTCAACGGCATCCCACTCGACGTTGTTGATGCCAGCGGCCTGGGGCCGCTCGACCGTGGTGAGCATGTGCTGCAGGCCATGGCCAAACTCGTGGAACAAGGTCTCGACCTCGTCAAAGGTCATCAGGCTGGGGGTCTCCCCCACCGGCGGGCTCTGGTTGCAGATCAGGTACGCCACCGGCAATACCGGTTCGCCCGTGCGGCTGGTGCTGCGGCCCAGGCACTCGTCCATCCAGGCGCCGCCGCGCTTGCTGCCGGGCCGGCTGTACGGATCGAGATAAAACGCCGCCAGGGGAGCACCGCTGGCCCCATCGAGCACCCTGAAATAACGCACATCGCTGTGCCAGGTGGGGGCGTCACCGGGTTCGGTGGGCACGATGCGAATGTCAAACAGCCGCTGGCAGAGGCCGAACAGACCCTGCAGCACCCCCTCGAGCGGGAACCAGGGGCGCAACGCTTCGCTGTCGAGATCGAAACTCTGCTGACGCAGTTTCTCGGCCCAGTAGCTGACGTCCCAGGGCCGCAGATCGGCTGCTTCGGGGGCGCCCTGGGCCTCAGCAAAAGCCCGCAGCTGCTCGAGCTCGGCATGGGCCACCGGATAGGAAGCGGTGCGCAGCTCCTCGAGCAGTTGCTCGACCTCATCAACCGAGCCGGCCATCTTGGCGGCGAGGCTTACCTCGGCCCAGTTGGCGTAGCCCAATCGACGGGCCTGCTCACCCCGCAAGCTGAGGATCTGCTCGATCAGGGGCCAGTTGTTGAGCTCACCGCTTGAGGCCCGGGCCACCTGGGCCCGGTAAACAGTCTCACGCAGGTCGCGGCGCGTGCTGTATTTGAGGAACGGCACCACCCGAGGCATATCGAGCCCCATCAGCCAGGGGCCTGCCTCGGCCGTGGCTGCCGCATCGCCACGTTGCTGGGCAGCCTGACGCGCCGCCTGGGCCAGCAGCTCCCTCAGGCTCTGGGGCAGACCCTCGACATCACTTGGATCGCTCAGCCGCAGCGTCCAGCCGTTGGTGGCATCGAGCACATGGTTGCCAAAGTCACTTGCCAGGCGAGCCAGCTCAGCGGTTGCGGCATTGAACGCCTGCTGCGCTTCCCCTTCAAGCCCGACGCCGCGCAGTTCCATGTCGCGCAGCTCGGCCGCCAGGATGCGCAGCTGGGTGGTATCGAGGTTGCTGACACCTCGCTCGTGCTGCTGCTGCAGGCGGCGCAGCGCCTGGTACAACGGGCGCGACTGGCCAGCCCGGCTGCCAAAGGCCACAACGCCCTGCTGCTGACGCTGGTGGGCTTCACGCAGCTCGGGAGTGTTGCACACCCCATTGAGATGGCTGACCACGCCCCAGCTCCAGCGCAGGCGCTCGCCCAGGTGGTGCAGCGGATCCATGACCTCGCTCCAGCCGAGAAGGGCGCCTTCGCCCCGCTGCTGCAGATCAGCCTCGAGGGCATCGAGCTCGGCATTGAGTTGCTCGAGCAACTGGGGGATGGCGGCATCGACCTGCTCCGGCGTGATCGCCGCGAAGTGAGGCAGCCCCTCACAAACCAGCAGAGGCGAGCGGCTCATGTCGGCACGGTCAGATTTGCCTATTTCAGCCGATCAGTGCCATGCCCCGCGGGTCAGGGTGGGGCGGTCAACCGACCCCCAGGCTCTGGCCGAGGGCCAGCAGCGGGGTCTGAGCCAGGCGCGAAGCGAGTGCATCGGTGCTGGCTTCATAGAAATCGATCGCCAGCCGCGGCCAGAAGCCGATCGCCAACGTGGGCACCAGCAGGGTCAAGCCGATCAGCAACTCGCGAGGGCGCATGTCGCCGGTGGTGGCCAGGGCTGGAATCCTGGGGCCAAAGAAAACGCGGCGGCACAGCGACAGCAGGTAAACCGGCGTCAGCACCAGACCGATCGCAGCCAGCACGATGGCAATCACGCGAAAACCGATCGTGAAGCCATCGTTGGCGGTGACACCCAGAAACACGGTGATCTCACTGACGAAACCACTCATGCCGGGCAAGGCCAGCGAGGCCAAAGAGCTGGCCAGAAAGAAGGCGAAGGTGATCGGCAGGGCCTTGGCCAGGCCGCCCATGTTGGGTATGGAGAGGGTCTCGGTGCGCTCATAGAAGACGCCCGTGACAAAGAACATGGCTGCCGCGATCAGGCCGTGACTGATCATCTGCAGCATGGCGCCACTGATCCCAAGGGCATCGATCGCGCCGATGCCCAACAGAACAAAGCCCATATGACTGACTGAGCTGCAGGCGATACGGCGTTTGACGTTGTCCTGGGCAAACGCGTTGAGCGCGCCGTAGACGATGTTGACAATGCCAAGCACGATCAACGCAGGAGCCAACTGCAGGTGGGCTTCCGGCAGCATCTGCACGTTGAAGCGCAGCAAGGCATAGCCGCCCATCTTGAGCAGCACCCCGGCCAGCAGCATCGACACGGCCGCGTTGGCTTCGCCATGGGCATCGGGCAGCCAGGTGTGCAGCGGGAACATCGGCAACTTGACGCCGAACCCGATCAAGAAACCCAGGTAGCAGAGCAGACCGAAGGTGCCACCGGGGGAGCGGGCGGCCAGCTCAGTCAGGTTGAAGGTGAAGGGGCCGCTGAGAGCTAAGGCCAGGCCGCTGACGAGAATCAGCAGAGAAGCCGTGGCCGTGTAGAGGATGAATTTGGTCGCCGCGTACTGCCGCTGCTTGCCGCCCCAGATGGCGATCAGCAGATAGACAGGCACAAGCTCGAGTTCCCAGGCCAGGAAGAACAGCAGGAAGTCCTGAGACAGAAAGACCAGCGCCTGGGCCGAGGCCTGCACCAGCAGCAAGGCGAAATAGAGCTTGCTCTTGCGGGCGATCTTCCAACTGGCGGCTGTGGTCAGCAGGGTGACCAGGCCAGAGAGCACCACCAACGGCGCCGAGAGACCATCGGCAGCCAGGCTCCACTCAAGGCCCAGGGCGGGAACCCAAGTGACTCGCTCAACCAGTTGCAGGCCCTCGATGGCCGGGTCGTAGTGGCGCGCGAAGGCCACCAGCATCAGCACAAAGTCAGCCAGCAGGACCGCCAGCGCAACTCCCCGGGGTAGGCGCGGATCGCTGCCATCACCGGGGAGCAGCGGCATCACCAGAGCCGCCGCAATCGGCAACAGCACAATGAGACTCAACCAGGGAAACGACGCGGCTGCAGCTGGCACAACGGCGTCCATGCATTCCCTTCAGGCTGTTGCGAAATCTATCAGCCGCGCCTCACCCGATGGGTATTTCTACTCATCCACGGCACTGGTCGCCGCTGCGCTCTGAGCGCGGGGCTCCAGCGCTTTCCAGGCGCTGCCGACGCTCTGCAGATCGAGGCACTCACTGCGCGACTCAACGCCTTCGGCCCGCCAGCTGGACACCATCGCCTGCTTGACGGCATCGGCCACGTCGGCGCTGCAAAGGGCCAGCAGGCTCGGGCCAGCGCCGCTGATCACACAGCCCCAGGCACCAGCCGCCAGTGCGGCCTCGCGCACCGCACGCCCCCCCTGGATCAGCCCCCAGCGGTAGGGCTCGTGCAGGCGATCGTGCATGCCGTCGGCGATCAGGTCGCCATTGCCGCTGCGCAGGCCTTGCAACAGCAGGGTCAGGGCACCCAAATTGCTGACCGCATCGGGAATCGGGATCGCCTTGGGCATGGCTCGGCGCGCTTCGCTGGTGGTCAGCCGAATGGCCGGTATCGCCACCACCGCCTTGACCAGGGGAGACCATTCGCAGCGCACGACACGCCAGCGCTGGGAGGCGGCCTTGGCCGTCAGACAGAGGCCGCCCACCAACGACGGCACCACGTTGTCGGGGTGACCCTCAATGTCGATGGCCAACTCCAGCAGCTTCTCGATGCTCAGGGGCTCGCCGGCCAGGGCATTGGCGCCCATGAGACCGGCCACGATGGCGGTGGCGCTACTGCCCAGTCCGCGGGCAGGCGGGACCGCCAAACGCACCCGCGCCTCAAGCGCCACCGGCTGCAGACCCGCCTCGCGCCATACCCGCTGAGCCGAGCGGTACACAAGGTTGTCGGGGCCGCCGCGCAGGTGAGCCCCCTCAGTTCCCTCAATGATCAGATCGAAGCGCTCGCTGCCCCCATGGATGCAGCGCAGCTCAAAGACATTGTCGAGATCGAGCGCCGCACCCAGGCAGTCGAAGCCAGGACCGAGATTGGCGGTGGTGGCCGGTACATGCACCACCACCCCTTGCCCGATGCTGGGCCGCCCCATGTCGATTGTTCAGCTCGAGCCAGTGTGTCAGCCGAGCAGCATGCGGGCGCGGCAGGCAGCGCTGTAGGAACCGATTGCCGCATCGGTGATCGCCGTGATCGGGATCGGCTCCAGCACTGCGGCCAGACGTCCCTTGTTGAGGAAAGCCGTGACAAAGCCGCCCTGGCGCAAAGGTTGCAGCAGCTTGGCGGCGGTGCCACCGGCCAGCCAGATGCCGCCGCGGCTCAGGGCCGCCAGGGCCAGATCACCGCAGACGCTGCCATAGGCCGACAACCACAGCTCCAGGGCTGCAGACGCCAGCGCATCGCCAGCCGCCGCCGCAGTCGCCACCGCGGCCGGCAGGTCTTGGACCGCGACGCCAGCCAGCTCATGGTCGATGCCCTCAGGCGTGGTCGCGAGCAACCAGCGGGCCACAAGACCCAGACCAGTGCCGCTCACCACGCGCTCGATCGACAGCCGCTCCAACCCCAGATCGCCCTGGAGCCATTGCTTCAGCTCCCACTCGGAAGCGCTGCGGGGGGCGAACTCGCCATGGGCTCCCTCGCTGGCTACCGCCTGCAACCCCGTAGCGGTCGGAATGCCGTAGGCCACACCCAGGCCGGTTCCGGCACCGAGCACCAAGAGCGGCATGTCGGGCTGGGGCTGGCCAGGCCGCAGCACCGCCTGTTGATCGGCCTCAAGATGCGGCAGGCCATAAATCAGCACCGCAAAGTCATTGACCAGCTCGAGCTGGGCGATGCCGGTGTCGTCGGAGAGCTGAGCTTCATCAAGTTGCCAGGGCAGGTTGGTGAGCCTCGCCTTGCCCCCCTGCACCGGCCCGGCAACGGCAAAGCAGGCCGCCTGGGGCTGCGGGGCAGTGGCGGCGGGCCCCTGCACAAAGGCCTGCACCATGGGCGCCAGATCAGGCCACTCGCAGGAGCTGTAGCGCTCGCTCGCCAGCAGGTGCAGGTCGGCGTCGTAAAGGCTCAGCAGAGTCTTCGTGCCGCCGATGTCACCGGCTAGCAGGGTGGGGGAATGCATCGGTGGGAGCCGCTGCGATCCCCCCAGTCTGCGCCGCTCAGCCCCGATCAGGGCCGCCGCGCATCAGAGCGACGGGCTGGAGCGCCGTTCACGATTGGCCCGCTCTGCAGCAGGGAGCAGTTTGGCCAGCTCCACCGCACCAAGGTCACCATCGCGGCGGCTGCGCAAACTGAGCGTGGCCGACTCGGCCTCCTTGGCACCGATCACCGCCAACACGGGAATCTTCATCTGCTCCCCATTACGAATAAGTTTGCCGAGGCGATC
Organism: uncultured Klebsiella sp.; assembly: GCA_964344095.1. Lineage (GTDB taxonomy): Bacteria > Cyanobacteriota > Cyanobacteriia > PCC-6307 > Cyanobiaceae > RGUW01. The sequence continues at coordinate 560 of CAYFMB010000058.1, read as the reverse complement.
GCCGCTCTGGTCCATGGTGGCCCGCACCCCGGCGGCCTTGAGCTGGGCCAGCACGTCCTCGGCATAGGGGCGCACCTCGTCGGTGACGGGCAGCAGACGAATCTGCTCGGGCGCCAGCCAGAACGGGAAATCACCGGCGTAGTTCTCGGTCATGATCCCGTAGAACCGCTCTAGCGAGCCAAAGATGGCGCGGTGGATCATGATCGGCCGTTGCCGCGTGCCGTCGGCGGCGACGTACTCCAGGTCAAAGCGCTCGGGCAGGTTGAAATCGAGCTGAATGGTCGAGCACTGCCACATGCGGCCAATGGCGTCCTCGATCTTGAGGTCGATCTTGGGGCCGTAAAAGGCGCCGCCGCCCTCGTCGATCTTGTAGGCCCAGCCCTTGCGATCCAGGGCCTCGATCAGACCGTTGGTGGCCAGCTCCCAGACGGCGTCTTCGCCGATCGACTTGTCGGGCCGGGTCGAGAGGTTGATCTCGTAACTGCGGAAGTCAAAGGTCGAGAGGATCTGCTCGGTGAGATCGAGGATCGCCAGAATTTCGTCGGTGATCTGCTCGGGCA
>CAYFMB010000057.1:0-9244 GCA_964344095.1 uncultured Klebsiella sp. | reverse complement strand
AGCTGGTGGTGGTGTTTGGCTACATGTGCTGGCTCGACTGGCCCCTGTCGCTGGCAACCCTGGTGCTGGCGCCGGTTGTCGCGGTGCTGGTCAGTGTCTTTGGCGCGCGGGTGATGCGCGCGGCCGAGCGCAGTCAGAAGCAGGTGTCCGAGTTGGCGGCGCTGCTGGGCGAGGCGATCGCGGGGTTGCCGTTGGTGCGTGCCTTTGCGGCTGAGCCCTGGCTGCAGCAGCGCTTTGAGGTGGAGATCGAGCTGCACCGCAAGGCCCGCTACCGCACCCAGCGCCTGCTGGCGTTGCAGTACCCGGTGGTGGGCTTTTTGGAGGCAGCAGGAATCCTGGCGGTGCTGCTGATCGGTGCGGCCCGCATCCAGGCCGGTGGCCTCGATGCCCAGGGGTTCAGCAGCTATGTCACGGCGCTGCTGATGCTGATCGATCCGATCAGCCACCTCACCACCAACTTCAACGAGTTTCAGCAGGGCCAGGCTTCCTTGAGCCGGTTGCGCCAGATCGAGCGCGAGCCGGTGGAGCCCCCCGATCATGCCGATGCCCGCCCCCTGGGCCCGGTGCATGGCGGCCTGGAGCTGCGCAAGGTCAGCTTCGGCTATGACCCGGCTGCACCGGTGCTGCGCGACCTGACCCTCAGCGTGGCCCCGGGCGCGGTGGTGGCCCTGGTGGGTCCCTCCGGCGCCGGCAAGAGCACCCTGTTTTCGTTGTTGTTGCGCTTCAACACGGCCCAGCGGGGCCAGGTGCTGCTCGATGGCCAGGACCTGGCGGTGCTGCGGGCCCATGAGCTGCGCCGCGCTGTCGCCCTGGTGCCGCAGCAAAGCAGCGTGTTTTCGGGCACGGTGGCCGAGGCCATCGCCTTCGGCCGCCCCGCCAGCCCTGAGCAGATCCGCGAAGCAGCCCAGCTGGCCAATGCGGCGGGCTTCATCGAAGCTTTGCCGTTGGGCTACGACAGCCGCATCGAAGAGCGTGGCGCCAACTTTTCAGGCGGCCAGCTGCAGCGACTGGCGATCGCCCGGGCTGTGCTGGGCAACCCGTCGGTGCTGCTGCTCGATGAAGCCACCAGCGCCCTCGATGCCGAGGCCGAAGCGGCGGTGCAGCAGGGGCTCGAGCGGGCCATGGCGGGCCGCACGGTGCTGGTGATCGCTCACCGCCTCGCCACGGTCCAGAACGCCGATCGCATTGTTGTGCTCGAGCGCGGCCAGATCGTTGAGCAGGGCACCCATGCGGCACTCATGGCCTCAGGCGGTCGCTACCGCGAGTTCTGCCAACGCCAGCTGATCGAGCTGGGGAGCGACGGTTAAGGCCTGAACGCAAGCCTGGCGTCCCTGCGCAACCCCACTAAGGTGTGGTCGCTCGCAACCGGTTTTCCTTGGATTCCGCTTTTGGTCAGCCCCCCGTGAACGCTCCTGGGTTCAACCCTCCCGATCAGCCGCCTGTGCTCACGTTTGAGGGCAAGCGCTATGACCTCAACGCTCTGCCAGACGACATCAAGGAGTTGGTGCGTGGTATGCAGGTGGCCGATGCCCAGCTTCGTCTCCACGAAGACACCCTCAAGGTCCTGGCCATTGGCCGTCAGGCCATGGCCATGCAGCTCAACGATCGTCTCCAGAGCGTCACGCCCATCGGCGACGCCGTGCCCGAGGGCTAGATCCCGCCGCTGATCAGCTGATCACCGTCTTGGCGTCCTTGAGGACTGGCTCGGGGACGGTGATCCCGATCGCTTTGGCGGTCGCCAGATTGACCCCCATCTCGGTTTTTGTGAGGGGTTCAAACGCCATCGTCTTGGGTGATTCGCCTTTGAGAACCTTCACGGCGAGTTCTCCGGCGGCAAAGCCGTCGTCGAAATAGGCCCAGCCGATGGTGGCCAGGCAGCCCGGCAGTTTGATGTCGTCGGCATCCACCGAAAACACCGGAATCTTCTTCTCGAGGCCCACCTTGGCGATCGAGCCGAAGCCCTGAATGGTGGCGTAATCGCCGATTTTCACAAACGCCTCAATCCCCTTGCCGGCCAGCACCTGGGCGGCTTGCAGCACCTCGCCCGAATTGGCGACCGACTGCTCGACAACGGTGATGCCGCGTTGTTCTGCTTCGGTGCGCAGCACCTTGGCTTCGTACTCGGAGTTGGGCTCGCCAGGGTTGAAGATCACACCCACGGTCTTGAGCTTTGGATTGAAGCTGCGGGCCAGATCCAGCTCCTTGCCCATGGGATTCGTACCGATGGTGCCGATCACGTTGGGCTTGTGCTGGCCCACGCCGCCAGGAGGCGTGCCGGCGCCAGCTCCCCAGGGATTGGAGCAGTAGGCGAACACCACGGGGGTGGTGTCAGGCACGCTCTTCATGGCGGCCTGCAGCGGGGGAGTGCCGATGGCGAACACCATGTCGACCTGGTCGGCCACAAATTTCTTCATCACCAGGGTGGTGTTCGGCAGCTCGCCGGCCGCATCCTTCTGGATGAAGTTGACGTTCTTGCCGGCGCTGTAGCCGGCCTTGGCCAGAGCGGCCTCAAATCCCTTGCGCACGGCGTTGGGCGGGGGAGCATCCACCAGTTGCAGCATGCCGATGGTGGGACCTTTGACCTTGCTGCCACCGCCGAGTTGCCCACAGGCTGCCAGTGCGACGGTGCTCAAGGCGCCGGTGCCCATCAGACCTAGAAACTCACGGCGCTGCAGGGTCATCGAGGCTGTTGTTGGCAGGCGCCGCCACTATGCCCGAGCCGTACAACTGCCGCAATGCGGCAATGCTGAGCTGCTGGCGCTGCTCGGCGTTCCAGTCATGGATGACGCCGCCGTCGCGCAGCATCAGCAGGCGGTCGCCGTAGCGCAAGGCCTGCTCGAGACTGTGGGTCACCATCAACGTTGTGGCGCCCAGCTGCCGTACCAGCCGTTCGGTCAGGTCCATCACCATGGCTTCGGCCTTGGGATCGAGGGCCGCGGTGTGCTCATCGAGCAGCAGCAGTTCCGGGGACCCCAGGGTGGCCATCACCAGCGAGAGGGTCTGGCGCTGGCCGCCCGACAGTTCGCCGACAAGCGTATCGAGACGGTGGCCAAGCGGGATGCCGAGCTCATCGAGCAGGGCCCGGTAGCGCCGGCGGTCCGACTGGCTTGGCCTGAGTCCCAGCAGGCCCGCCGCCGACAGCCCACTGCAGCGGCGACGCTCGGCGAGCCGCAGGTTCTCGGCGATGCTCAAACCCGGGCAGGTGCCCTCCAGCGGGTTCTGCATCACCCGGCCGATCCAGCGGGCGCGCCGGTGATCGCGCAGGCGCTGCAGCGAACGCCCCCCCAGATCGATCACGCCGTTCTGCAAGCGCAGGGTGCCGGCGATGAGGTTGAGCAGCGTCGATTTGCCGCAGCCGTTGTTGCCGATCACGACCACGAACTGGCCTCTGGCGCAGTGGAGCTCGAAGCCGTCAAAGAGTTGACGCCAACCCCCTCCCGGCACGGGGTGCCCCCAGCTCAGGTTGGTCAGATCCAGGCTCATCGGTGTGACTGTCTCAGGCGTCGGATTTGGTCTGTTCAGACAGGCCCGGAAGCCGTAGGCGTCCTGCCGCCAGAGCGATCAACAGCAGCACGGCGGTGACGAGCTTGAGGTCGACCGGTTCGAGGCCCAGGGCCAGGGCCACAGCGATCAACCCTCTGAAGATGACCGCGCCGACCACAGCGGCCAGCAGGGCCATCGGCACGCGGCGGGGCCTGAGGATCGATTCACCGATCACGACCATGCCGAGACCGAGGATCAGGGAGCCGATGCCCATGGTGACGTCGGCGAAGCCCTGAAACAGCGCCACCAGGCCGCCCGACAGTCCCACCAGCCCATTGGCGGCGGCGATACCGATTTCGAGGCCGCGGCGCTGGTTGATGCCATTGGCCCGCGCCATGGTGGCGTTGTTGCCGAGGGCCCGCAGCGCCAGGCCGAAGTCGGTGGCGAGCAGCAGGCCCAGCAACAGCAACAGGCCCAGTACGACAGCTGTGAGAGCCAGGCACCATTCATCATCAAAGCCGCTGCTCAGATCGGGCAGCTGGTCGATGCCCCGGGGCGTGTCGGTCAGGGGGATGTTGGAGCGGCCCATCAGCCGCAGGGTGATGGAGTACAGCCCCGTGGTGGTGAGGATGCCGGCGAACAGATCATTGACCCCCAGCCGGGTGTGGATCAGCCCGGTGCAGAGCCCCGCGAGGCAGCCGCAGCCGAAGGCGATGAGCAGGGCCAACCCCACCGGCACACCCTGGCTGATCAGGACAGCCGCTGTGCCGCCACCGAGGGCAAAGGAGCCGTCGACGGTGAGGTCAGGAAAGTTGAGGACCCGCAGGGTCAGATAGGTGCCCAGGGCCAGGCCGGCGTAGGCCAGACCCTGGTCGTAGGCACCAAGCCAGAGCGACAGCATCGCGGCATTGTGCCGCGCCGCAGCCTTACAGCGGTTGCAGATTGGTGAAACGGAACACCTGGCGGCCTGCAGGAGTGTCGCCGTGGGCTTCGGTCTCCACCACCCGCTCGCTCAGCACCCAGGGGCCGGCGTCGTTCAACGGTACGAAGGTGTCGCTGAAGCTGCTCTTGCCGCCCTTGGCCATACCTGTGGATGGGTCGGCGTACTGACTCGAATAGCGCTTGCTGAGGTAGCCGTTGCCTGTGTCGGTGACGCTTTCGGTGAAGATCGTCACGACGGTGCCGTGGATGTGGCGATGCACCATGGTGACCACCGCGTCGTTGATGCGGTAGCGATCACCGGCGTTTTTGCCGCCAACAATCACCTCGGTACCGACGGCATCGGTGTCGCCGGCCGTGAAGGTGTTCTCGCCGTGGGTCTGCTCAAAGCTGCGGCGTACCCGGTGGATCGCCACCTCCCACAGCTGGGAGGCGATCGCTTTGTGCACGGCTTCGTCATCGACGCCCTCGACTGTGGCCTTGAGGTCAGCGCCCACCGCAAAGGTGCCTTCGACCCGCTGGTCGTCCTGCTCCCAGACGCAGCTGCCGCGGTAACCGCCAAAGCCCGGCTCCCAGGTGTAGCGGTTCTCGTAGGCGGCGCGGAAGGCGGCCGTGCAGTCGCTGCCGGGGGCGATCAGCGCTGGGGCCTCAGGAGTGGCGGTCACGGCAGGGGGGCAGGGATGGCAAGCCTAACGAGGGGCGGATTGTGACATCGGCCGGCCAATGTCGTTTGCGCTGCCTACGGTCCGAACACGGTTTCAGTGTTGCTTCAGTCATGACCGAACTCGGCAAGTGCCCGTTCAACCACGGTGCCGCTGGCATGCCGGTCGCCGGTCTTGGTCCCTCGACCCGTGACTGGTGGCCTCAACAGCTCAATCTGTCGATCCTGCATCAGCACAGCCCGGCATCCAATCCGCTGGGGGGCGGGTTTAACTACGCCGAGGCCTTCAGTCAGCTGGATTACCAGGGCCTCAAACGCGATCTGATCGCACTCATGACCGACTCTCAGGAGTGGTGGCCGGCTGACTGGGGCCACTATGGCGGTCTGTTCATTCGTATGGCCTGGCACAGCGCCGGCACCTATCGCAGTGCCGATGGCCGCGGCGGCGGTGGCACGGGCAATCAACGTTTCGCTCCGATCAACAGCTGGCCCGATAACGGCAACCTCGACAAGGCGCGCCGGCTGTTGTGGCCAATCAAGCAGAAATACGGCAACCGCATTTCCTGGGCTGATCTGATGATCCTGGCTGGCAACTGTGCCCTTGAGTCGATGGGGCTGCGCACGTTTGGCTTTGGCGGCGGCCGCGTCGACATTTGGCAGCCCGAGGAAGACATTTATTGGGGGCGCGAAACCACCTGGCTTGGCGATGAGCGCTACAGCGGTGACCGCCAGCTGGAGCACCCTCTGGCTGCCGTGCAGATGGGCCTGATCTATGTGAATCCCGAGGGTCCGGGTGGCGTGCCCGACCCGGTGGCCTCAGGCCGCGACGTGCGCGAGACCTTTGCGCGCATGGCCATGAACGACGAGGAGACCGTGGCCCTTACCGCCGGCGGCCACACCTTTGGCAAGGCCCACGGCGCTGCCAGCGAGGAGCTGGTGGGCCCGCCTCCCGAAGGAGCCCCGCTTGAGGAGCAGGGTCTGGGCTGGCACAACCGCCACGGCAGCGGCAAAGGAGCCGATGCCATCACCAGTGGCATCGAAGGTGCCTGGAAACCCCACCCCACCCGCTGGGACATGGGTTATTTCGACATGTTGTTTGGCTACGAGTGGGAGCTGACCAAGAGTCCCGCCGGCGCCTGGCAGTGGCAGGCCAAAGACTGCCTTGAGGAACACTTGATTCCCGACGCCCACATCCCCGGCCTCAAGCACCCGCCGATGATGACAACCGCCGATCTGTCGCTGCGGTTCGATCCCATTTACGAGCCGATCGCGCGGCATTTTCACCAAAACCCCGACGCTTTCGCCGACGCATTTGCACGCGCCTGGTTCAAGCTCACCCACCGCGACAGCGGGCCCCGCTGCCTTTACCTCGGGCCTGAGGTGCCGGCCGAAGAGTTGATCTGGCAGGACCCGATTCCAGCGCGGAACCATGCGCTGGTCGATGCGGCGGCGATTGCCGATCTCAAGGCGAGGGTGCAGGCTTCAGGCCTCACGGTCAGCGAGCTGGTGGCCACCGCCTGGGCTTCGGCGTCCACCTTCCGCGGCTCTGATAAACGCGGCGGTGCCAACGGCGCCCGGTTGCGACTTGCGCCCCAGAAGGACTGGGTCGTCAATCAACCCGAGCAGCTGCAGCGGGTGCTCACCCAGCTGGAGACGATTCAGCAGGCCTTCAATGCCTCCCGCGGCGATGGCGTTCAGATTTCGTTGGCCGATTTGATCGTGCTGGCCGGCGGTGTGGGCATCGAGCAGGCGGCCGCCGCCGCGGGTCATGCCGTCGCGGTGCCTTTTGTTGCGGGCCGCATGGATGCCGCCCAAGAGCAGACCGATGTGGCTTCGTTTGTTGTGATGGAGCCCCAGGCCGATGGCTTCCGCAACTGGCAGATGGGCCCCATGAGCGTGGGCACCGAGCACCTGCTCGTCGACCGTGCGCAGCTGCTGGGCCTCAGCGCTCCCGAAATGACCGTATTGGTTGGCGGCCTGCGCGTGCTAGGTGCCAACACGGGCAGTTCACCCTATGGCGTGTTCACACAGAGGCCTGGGGTGTTGAGCAATGACTTCTTTGTCAATCTGCTCGATATGGCAACCACATGGAGCCCTGTCGACGAGCGCGGTGAGCTGTTTGAGGGACGCGATCGCAGCAGTGGCGCTCTGCGCTGGAGCGGCACACGGGTGGATCTGGTGTTCGGCTCCAACTCCCAACTGCGCGCCATCGCCGAGGTGTATGCCCAGAGCGACGGTGCCGCCCGTTTTGTGACCGACTTTGTTGCCGCCTGGGTCAAGGTGATGAACGCCGATCGCTTTGATGACGAGAGCTAGGGGTTCGAGTGGTGTGCCCACGTGGTGGCGGCATGCACTGCTGCGACTGCGGCTCCTCCGAGCACCAGATGCGACGAACCGCCCCCTTCGCGTGGGACTTCGAAGGCTAGGGGCAGCTCTGAGCGTGGACCGGGCATGAGAGTTGTGAGGTCGAACTGGGCTGAGCCGCAGGCGCAGACCTCGTGGTACGCCAGGTTCAGTCTCCTCCAGCAGGGTCAGGCCCAGGGGTGACCAGCCCGATCTTCAGCAGCCCATGCTGCGTGACAAGTCCCGCTGCACTGCTGGAGGGAACAGCAGTGCCGTTGCTGCAAGCAAGGAGCCCAGCAGTGGCAGACCCAGCGACATGAGCCGACGGGTCTGGCGACGGGGCTGCCAGACCGATTGAGCAGAAACACGCATGGCCGAGACCACGCGATTCAACGGCTTAACGCTACCGTTATAAGCGGGTGAGACTTCGCTCTCGCCTGTCCCTTGGTTTGCTTGGCCATGACCACGACCTCCCTCGTCACCGGCAAGCGCGGCAGTTGGGAGTCCTTCAAGGACTGGATCACCAGTACGAACAACCGCCTTTATATCGGTTGGTTTGGTGTGCTGATGATCCCAACTCTTTTGACGGCCGCCTTTGCGTTCATTCTTGCTTTTATCGCCGCACCTCCCGTCGATATCGATGGCATTCGTGAGCCCATCAGCGGCAGCTTGTTGTATGGGAACAACATCATCACTGCCGCCGTCGTACCCAGCTCCAATGCCATTGGCTTGCACTTCTACCCCATCTGGGAAGCCAGCAGTCTTGATGAGTGGCTTTACAACGGTGGTCCTTACCAGTTGATTGTCTTCCACTTTTTGATCGGCATTTATGCTTATCTCGGTCGCGAGTGGGAGCTCAGTTATCGCCTGGGCATGCGGCCCTGGATTGCTGTGGCGTATAGCGCGCCCGTGGGTGCGGCCACTGCTGTGCTGCTGGTGTATGCCATCGGTCAGGGTTCTTTTTCAGATCCCATGCCTTTGGGCATCAGCGGCACCTTCAACTTCATGTTGGTGCTGCAAGCGGAGCACAATGTGCTCATGCATCCGTTTCATATGCTGGGTGTCGCTGGCGTGTTCGGCGGTAGCCTTTTTTCGGCGATGCACGGTTCCTTGGTCACCTCCAGTTTGGTGCGGGAAACCACCGAATCTGAATCTCTCAATCGCGGCTACAAGTTTGGACAGGAGGAGGAAACCTATAATATCGTTGCTGCGCATGGTTATTTTGGTCGCCTGATTTTCCAGTATGCAAGCTTTAGCAATAGCCGCAGTCTGCACTTCTTCCTTGCGGCCTGGCCTGTGGTTGGCATCTGGTTTGCCACCATGGCGGTGATCAGTTTTTCCTTTAACGTCAATGGTTTCAATTTTAATCATTCGCTTCTTGATCACCAGGGGCATGTGATCAACACCTGGGCTGATGTTCTTAACCGCGGTGCGCTTGGTATTGAGGCAATGCATGAGCGCAATGCTCACAATTTTCCGCTTGATCTTGCGGTTACCGCTGTAGAGGATGTGGCTTTGCGACCAGTCGCAATTGGTTGACGGGGCTTTCAGTCTCGTTGAGGTTGATCGGGCTTGGGCTGATTTAGGTCCTGCCAGAGTGAAAAGGCCTGAAGTATTTCAGGCCTTTTCTTGTGCATGGTTTGAAGGATTAATCTCTGTCGATGTCCGTGGCCATCGTGTCCAGCCAGCGTCAAGACAGCGAGTCTGTCTTCAGATCAGTCGTTTTGCAGTGCGGTCAAGATTGTCGAGGCAGTCATGGCAAAGGGCATGGGCGCAGTTGGTCAAAAGCTGACCAAAGGATCTGACGAGAAGCCAACA
>CAYFMB010000056.1:0-9297 GCA_964344095.1 uncultured Klebsiella sp. | reverse complement strand
AACCGTCTGCAGGCGGTGCTCAAGGGCATGCGCTGCGGCATGGTGCAGTTGTGAGGGCTAATTGTCCCCGTTTGGGGGGCTCGCATGGCGCTGATTTCAGCCGACAGTGGCTTCGACCAGGTAATCGGCGTGTGCAACCACGCCAGGTGTGATCCGATGAGCCCCCAAGCCGCAACCCTCACCATCGGTGAACTGGAAGCCAACTATTCGCTGTACTGCAAGGCCCTGCGGCTGTTGATCCGGGAAGGAAAATCTCTGAACAAAGTGCGCCGCACGGTGTGCTGGCAGCGACTCGAAACCCTGCACACCTGTCTGCCCAACCAGTACCGCGACCCCGATTATCTGTTTGCCCTGCTCAAGCGGGAGCTGGGTGAAGCCCCAGCCTGAGCGCGCAACACCTGCTTCTGCAGCGTGTCGCTCAGCAGCACGGCCAGTGGTGCCAGGCCGATCCAGCCCATCCAACCGGGTGGCAGCACGGCCATGTTGAACACCACCGCCAGTGGCGGCAGCAGGATGAGCAGACCCGCCACCACAGGTTCGCTGAGCAGCCCGCTCCAGAACAGCCGATTGGGCACCCGCAGCCGCTGCCAGAAGGGCTGCGTTGCGCTGCGGCAGGCGAGAAGCACCCCCATCTGTCCGGCCACGATCAGCACAAAGGTGAGGGTTGAGGCCTGGCGCGCCAGCAGCGTGATCTCGGCCGGCGCGCTGCCGTGCAGGAGCTGGGGTGCCAGCGCTCTGAGCTCGTCGAGGCTGAAGCCATGCCGTTGCCAGACCAGCAGAAATCCAGCCATGGCCACCAGGGCTTCGGTCAGTCCCAGCACCAGATAGGCCCGGATCAGCACCGCCTGATCGAGCAGGGCGGCTCGGCGCGGCCGTGGTTGTTGCCGCATGACGCCCCGTTCCGGGGGTTCGGCACCCAGCCCCAGCGCCGGCAGCAGGTCGGTGCCCAGGTCAACGGCCAGGATCTGCAGCACCGACAACGCCGCCGGAATCTGCAACGCCACCATGGCCACGAACGGCATCATTTCGGCCACGTTCGAGGCGATCACATAAGTGATGAAGCGTTGAATGTTGGCCACCACCCCGCGGCCATGGCGAACGGCGGTGGCGATCGTCGCAAAGTTGTCGTCGAGCAGCACGATGTCAGCCGCCTCTCGGGCGACATCGGTGCCGCTGCGGCCCATGGCGATGCCCACATCAGCGGCGCGCAGAGCAGGGCCGTCGTTGACGCCGTCGCCAGTGACTGCCACAACCTCGCCCAGGCTGCGGTAGGCCTGGACCAGGCGCAGCTTCTGCTCAGGTGTCATGCGAGCAAACACGAGCCGGTGGCGAAATTTGAGTAGTTGACGAAGCTGCACCTCACTCAGCCGCGCCAGGTCATCGCCCTGAATCACTCGCACCGGATCGGCACCCTGCCGGAGCTCATCTGGGTCGACTGGATCCAGCAGTCCGATCTGATGGGCGATCGCCTGGGCCGTCAGTCCCGAATCGCCCGTGACCATCGTCACCTTGATGCCGGCGCTGCGGCAGGCGGCAATGGCGGCTGGCACTTCGGCCCGCGGTGGATCGAGCAGTCCCACCAGAGCGACGAGACAAAGATCGGCTTCCAGCGCGTCGTTGTCGTCCCCCTGGCAGTGGGGCTTGATCGCGACCGCCAGCACCCGCAGACCGCGTGTGGCCAGCTGATCGGCAATCGTCATGATCCGCCTGCGTTCAGTGGCGCTTAGGGGAACGGCACCCTCACGGGTGGTCAGGGTTGTGCACTGGCCCATGACCTCATGGGGTGCCCCCTTGCTGATCAACAGGTGACCATCGGTGCTGTGCACCACCACACTCATGCGTCGTCGATGGGAGTCGAACGGCAACTCACGCAGGCGCGGGCTTTGGCTCTGGATCCGCGCCGGTGACAGCCCGGCCGCGACGGCCGCCTTGAGCAGCGCCGTTTCGGTGCTGTCACCGCTGGCTCGCCAGGGTTCGCGGCTGCTCGACTCCTCGGCCAGCCGGGCGTTGGAGCAGAGGCAGAGCCATTGCAGCAGCTGCAGACGCTGGTTCTCGCCGGGGTCGCTCAGCCAGAGCTCCTGCAGCTCCATCTGCCCTTCGGTGAGCGTGCCGGTCTTATCGCTGCAGATCACGCTCAGCGAGCCCAGGGTTTCCACCGCCGAGAGCCGTCGTACCAGGGCCTGGCGGCGTGCCATGCGCTGCACATTGATGGCCAGGGCCAGGGTGACCGTGGGCAGCAGTCCCTCGGGCACGTTGGCCACGATGATGCCGATCGCGTAGATCAAGCTCTCCTGGGTGCCCATGCCAACCAGTGCTCGGCTGAGCACAAAGATCACCGCCCCCAGCGTCAGGGCGATCGCAGTGATGGTGCGCACGATCTGCTCGACCTGCTGTTCGAGGGTGCTGGGGCTGCGAGGGGTCTGGGCGGCCAGCCGTGCGACATGGCCAAATTCGGTCTCGGCACCCGTGGCGTAGACGATCGCTGTGCCACGACCTGAAGCGACAGTGGTGCCAGCCAGCACCAGGTTGGCCTGCTCGCGACTGGCCAGCTGTGGCTGCAGGATCGGTCGGTCATGGCGCGCCACCGGTAGCGATTCGCCGGTCAACAACGCCAGATCGAGATACAACTCCTGGGCGTCAATCAGGCGGCCGTCAGCCGGCACCTGATCGCCGGCTTCCAGCAGGATGCAGTCCCCCGGTACAACGCTGGTCGCATCGCGCACCGTCACGTCACCGTCGCGCCACAGTTGCACCTGGGGCGGTAGAGCACGGCGCAGGGCCGCCATGGTGCGCTCGGCCTGGTAGTCCTGCCAGAACGAAAAACAGCCGTTGATTAGGACCACGGCCCAGATCGCCACGGCCAGTTGCTGGCTGCCCGACAGCAGCGCCAGACCACCGCCGATCCACAGCAGCAATGCCATCGGATGCACCATCTGATCAGCCAGCCGCAGCAGCAGCGGGCGGCTCTGGGGCTGGGGAAGCACGTTGGCGCCAAAACGCTCCAGCCGTTGCTGCGCCTCGGCATCGCTGAGGCCATGACGCGTGGTCGCCATCGCCTCGAGCACGGCGTCAACTCTGAGGCTCCAGATCGGGTGAGCGGCCGAGAGTCGCATGGTCAACCTCTCCCTGCTCGGCGGATGCATTGCTGCAGCAGTTTGGCGGGGTTGAATCGTGTTGGCGGGTCTGATTTCTAGGGTCAAGACAGAGGACCAGACGGTCGTTGGCGATGGCGCCTTATCCGCAGTATCCAGTTCCTGTGAATGAGCCTCACCGCCTGCGGGAACTGGAGCGCTACGGCCTCGACAACGGCACTGATGATCCGCATCTCAGCCGCATTCTTGCGCTGACAGCTGATGTGTTGCAGATGCCGATCGGCTTGATCTCTTTGGTTGAAGAGAATTGTCAACGTTTTCTCTGCCGTCATGGTCTTGAGGCCCGATCCACGCCGCGGGAGATGGCCTTCTGTGCCCATGCCATCGCTGGTGACGCACCGTTGATCGTTGGTGATGCGACTGATGACGAACGGTTTGCCAACAATCCTTTGGTCCTGGGTCCCCCTCACATCCGCTTCTATGCGGGCGTGCCGTTGCGAACACAACGTGGATACAACCTGGGAACGCTCTGTGTGATCGATCGTCAACCACGTGATTTCTCATTGCATCAACAGAAGCAGTTGCTCGAATTCGCAGCATTGTTGATGCATGAGATCGAATCGCGTCACCTGCGCAACCTCTGCCCGTTGACGGGCTTGCATCGGCGTGATTCGTTTTTTGTCTTGGCTGAGAAAGAATTTAAGCGGGCTCAGCTCAATCAATGGCCATTGGCCTTGTTGAGCTTTGATATCGATAACTTTCGCCAGATTAATATGCGCTGGGGGCATGCGGCTGGTGACAAGGCTTTGGTTGATCTGGTCGCTCTCTGTCAGGGCCTCCTCGATGAGGATGATCTGATGGCACGGATCTACGACGAGGAATTCAGTCTGCTGATTATTGGCAAGGACGACGCTGCCGCTCTTGCCATGGCCGAACTGGTGCGCCAATCAGTGACCCAGATTCACGGTGTATTTTCAATGTCTGAATATCGCATCTGCATCAGTGGTGGCATCAGCAGTCTAGGCTCCATGGATGTGTCCTTCGAGGATCTCTTCGGACGTGCTGAGCAGGCTTTGATGCTCGCCAAAAACAATGGCCGCAATCAGATCGCCCGATTGCTGGCCGCTTGAGGCTGGCTGTCTTTGGCTTTGTGCGATTGCGCTCGATCTGCAGAACATGGGCATCCGATCTGCCTCTGGTTGGCCGCTGCGTGAGTTGCTGATCTCATTAGGTTGATTTGGTTCACCTTGCTTTTGCCATGGAACTGACCAAGTGGGAGCCTCTGCGTGAGATCGAGGACTTTTTTGATCGTTACACCCGTGCTTTGTCGTCGCCGTTTGGCCGTGGTTCAGAGCTGTTCGCTAATGGTGGCTGGGCTCCAAGGGTCGATGTCAGTGAAAATGATGCCGCCTATGTGATCAAGGCAGAAATCCCAGGCGTCAACAAAGATGATGTCAAGGTCACGCTTGAAAATGGCGTCTTGACCCTTCAGGGTGAGCGTCGTCAGGAGCGCGAAGAAAAAGGCTGGCGTTTTCATCGCATGGAGCGTTCCTATGGCCATTTCATGCGCAGCTTCAGCTTACCGAGCAATGTCGATGAGAGTCATCTCAAAGCCACGTTCCATGATGGACTTCTTGAAGTCGGTATCCCCAAGCTGGAGCAGGCACACACCCATACAGTGCAGGTTCCGGTTGAGAGTTAGAGCGACCTTCGCCTTTCAGGTCCTCGGCTCGGCGTTGCCTTGGGTGTGATCTGATCGTGGATCGTCGCGCGTTGTTGCGGCGATCCGTTTTTGTTTGTATGACCTGGCACCTCACCAGGGTCGCCGTTGGTCGGGGATCTGACGTGTTCAGGTGATGGTCAGATCTCACGCGCTATTTGGCCCTGCGTTGTGCTGCAGATTGAAGCTCTCGCAATTCAGCCTTGGCCTGCTCAAGAATCTGGCGGCGTTCGGCTGAGAGGCTCGTTCCTGCTCGATTGATGTAAAAGCACAGCATCGCCATGGCACTGCCATAGGCAGTGCGTTTTTTGTGTTGACTGCGTTCAGCCGATTGCCACAGGGATTGCGCGATCTGAGCTGGATCATCGCGGCAGAACACACCTGCTTCCAGATCGAGGGCGTGGCTGTGCTGGCTGACAGCCTGGCTCCAGCGGTGTTTTGGCATCAGGTGGTGGCTCTGTCTTTGGCCTCGGCGAGCAGGTTGACCACGTCTGTGTCACTGAGCTGGCGGAAGTCGTCATAAAAGGTGCCGACAGCCATTAGGTTGTCGACGGCAACCACAGCGATCACTGCATCCACCAAGGGTTGCAGTTCGCTGACTAACTGCCGATCGAGCACGGGCACGGCCAAGACCAACTCGCTCGGTTGGCACTGACGCAGGGCCTGCAGGGCGGCACGCACCGTCATGCCCGTGGCGATGCCGTCATCAACCACCAGTAGACGTCGTCCTTGCAGCGTTCTGGCATCGCTCTGGCCAAAACGTTGCTGACGCCGCTCCACTTCGGCTGTAGCTGCGTTGATCAACTGCTGTTGCTCGCGCTGACTGATGTTGCCTCGGCTGATGGCTGTTGGATTCCACACGACCACTCCGCCGGCAGCCAAGGCCCCGACCGCATATTCAGGAGCCAGGGGTCGCGACAGTTTGCGCACAGCCCAGCAGCCCAGCGGCAGATGCAATTGTTCGGCAACCGCGGCTGCCACCGCAACACCGCCACGGGGCAGGCCGATCACTGTTGTGCTCTGAGCCTGATCAGCCCAGCGCTGCAGCAGTGTGGCCAGTTCCAGACCGGCTGCGCGCCGGTTGGCCCAGAGAGAGTCGCCCATGGCAAGACCCTATGGCGCCGATTCCCTCTGAGGCGAGCCTTGCAGCCCTGGATCGGTTGATCTGCGGCACATCAACAGATCCGGTTTACCCAGGGCTCGGCTGGTGTTGGGCTGGGCCGGTTTCTCTGCGATCCCATGGCGCAACCCCCTGCCTTGATCCGTGCCATCACGGACCCTGTTGATGTGGGTTTTGCTGGCGAGCGACCCTGGGATCTGCAGGTTCACAATCCTGCATTGTTTGGCGACCTGATCCGGCGCGGCAGCCTGGCCCTTGGCGAGGCTTATGTCCGCGGCGACTGGGACTGTGCAGCTCTGGATCAACTGTTCACCCGGTTGTTGCGTTCGTCCCTGAGCCGGCAGGTCGCCAGTGGATTTCTGCCCAGCGCCCAGCTGCTTGGTGTGCTGCGACGCCAGGCCGAGCATTGGATCAACTGGCAGACGCGCAGGCGATCCACGCGTGTTGCGGAGCTGCACTACGACATCGACCACAGGATTTACGCCGCCACCCTGGATTCGCGCCTGATCTACAGCTGCGCCCATTGGCAGTATGCCGACGATCTGGAGACCGCTCAGTTGCACAAGTTGCAGCGGATCTGTCTGAAGCTTGAGCTCGAGCCGGGCATGCGTCTGCTCGATGTGGGCTGCGGTTGGGGTGCTCTGGCCGCTTATGCCGCGCAGGCCCATGGCGTCGAGGTGGTGGGCATCACCCTCTCCAGGCAGCAGGCCGCTTTCTGCCAGCAACGCTATGGCGATCAGGTGCAGGTGCTGCATTGCGATTATCGCTCGGAGCAACTCCGCTCGCTGGGGCCCTTTGACCGAATCGTCTCGATCGGCATGCTCGAACATGTCGGCCGCAAGAATGATCGGGTCTACTTCGAGACGCTTTCGCACCTGTTGGTGCCTGATGGCCTGCTTTTGCTTCAGACCATTGGCTCCCATGACACCAATTTTGATCTGGACCCCTGGATCGATACCTATATCTTTCCTGCCGGCCGATTGCCCTCAGCTCAGCAACTCAGCGTTGGCTTTGAGAGTTGGTTTTTGTTGCAGGATTGGGAAAATTTTGGCTGTGACTATGATCAAACTCTGGTTGCTTGGAATCAGAACTTTGAGCGCGTTTGGCCAGCACTCCAGGCTGAGATCAAGCATGGTTTCGAGCGATTTTGGCGCTATTACTTGCTCTCTTGCGCAGGCTTTTTTCGATCCGGTCAGGGTCAGTTGTGGCAGCTTGTGCTGAGTCCAAAGGCAGCGTGTCGGTCCTATCGCTCGACCCGTCCGAGACTGTGTGAGCTTGCGGATCCTGTTGCTGCGGTGACGCTGTAAATGGTTTGCAAGCAAGATCGATGCTGGTTGTCATGTTCAAGATTCTGCTGTGGTTTCAGGCTCCTGAATGTCGGACGCTCTTGGTGACTATCTCAAGACGATTGGTCGGATTCCAGTGCTCACGCCATCGGAAGAGGTTCACCTGGGTACGCTGGTGCGCCAATGGCAGGACAATTCAGCGCCATGTCGGGCATCGCAGCGCCGTGGTCGTCGAGCCATGGAGCGCATGGTAAGTGCCAATCTCAGGCTTGTTGTAGCTGTTGTCATGCGTCAGAATCGACGTATTCAGCATCTCAATCACGATCCGATGGATCTGATTCAGGCTGGTAATCTTGGTTTGATTCGTGCTGTTGAGAAGTTTGATCCAAGTCGTGGTTATAAATTCTCGACTTACGGTTACTGGTGGATTCGGCAGTCCATTAACCGCTATCTCCAGGAAAACAGCAGTGCAATCCGCTTGCCGATCACTGTGATTGATCTGGTTCACAAAGCCAGACAGTTGCAGGGCGCTCAGGAAAGCGTTGTTGACACCAAGGAATTGGCCGCAGAGCTTGGTCAAACCCCGCGCAGGCTCCGTTTTGCTATGGATGCTGTGCAGCGTGGTCAGGTCCAGTCCCTCGATCAACAGATCAGTGCTGCTGACCAGGAGCTGACCTTACTGGACACGGTCAGAAGTGACCACGAGCCTCTGCTGGAAGATGATTACCAGTGGGTCCATGATCAACTCGATCAGCTCGACGAGCTAGAACGATCCATTCTCGATCTGCGCTACGCAGGTGATCAATGCCATTCCTTTGCCAAGATTTCGGGCTTGACCGGTCTGAGCAAGGATCAAGTGCAACGGCTCGAGAAGGTCGCACTGCACAAGCTGAGACGGCGGCTGGAGCCTCAGCTCAATCCTTGAAACAAATTTGCGGCCTGCGATGACTGAATCCTTGATTCCTGTCACAAGAAAACCCGCTGCCTGCTGGGCAGCGGGTCGTTGGAAGTTGCTTTGATCGCGATTCAGAAGTTGCTGCCACGCATGTTGCGTACGTGTTTGTTGCCGTTGCCTGTGCTGAGCAAGTTGCTGTTGTTGTTGTTCGCCCCGCTGACGACAAACTGACGCATCGGTTCACGCAGGGCATCTTCTAGTAGAAACGCGCAGAGGTTGGACACAGAGCGTCCTTCCTCCTCAGATCTTGACAGCAAGGCTTCGTGCACGTGATAGCTCAGGGTGATTGAGATGCGACGGGGCTGCCGCTGCATCACGCGAAATCGTTCGTTCATGGTGTGACTGATTCGGCGGGCAGGTGTATTGAGGCTTTGCGCTTCAAGCCGCGCTTCAAGCCCAGTTGCAGACTAAGCAAGCAGGCTGCGATTTCGCGCCTCGTTCTACCTCAATACCGGCCTTGTTTTGTGCTTGATCTGCAGCAGTTTCAACTGAATAACGACTGGCTACGGCGTGATAGCTGTGAGTTGGTGCATTTTGATCTGCTCAGTCCTCGATCTGCCCCGAATCTGTCGCTGCTTTGCTGCATCATGCGCTGCTGCTGCCATCAGCATGCTGGTAGATGATGCCGCTCCTGTGATTGCCGATTCCTGTCTGGCTGCCTTGCAGATTCCCGCCTCGGGGGTTGTGCTGCCGGCTGATTGCACGGTTCCGCCAGCCGCCAGAGGACTCGTGATGTTCATTCATGGCAGCGGCAGCAACCGCTTCAGTGCGCGCAACCGCAGCGTTGCCCACGAACTCCAGCAGGCCGGCCTGGCGACCCTGTTGTTTGATTTGCTGCCGCCGGAATTGCCACAACGCCCAAGCGGCAGAGCCCAAGCGACACCGGATCTGCCGCAGCTCAGTGAGCGTGTTGTCGCTGTGATCGATGCCCTCAGCGCGATTGAACCCCTGGCCTCGCTGCCCATGGGTCTGTTTGGCTCCAGTTCCGGGGCGGCTCTGGCCATGGCCGCTGCGGCCCACCGACCCGATCGGGTCCGTGCGGTGGTTTCGCGGGGAGGCCGACCCGATCTGGTGCCTGGTCTGCTGGGTGAGGTGTGCTGCCCCACCTTGCTGTTGGTGGGAAG
>CAYFMB010000055.1:0-9303 GCA_964344095.1 uncultured Klebsiella sp. | reverse complement strand
ACGGCCGATGCCTATCTGGCCGCCTGCGATGTGCCGGGCATTCAGCGCATGATCCCGCAGGCGTGGCGCCGCTGGCCCTTGTTTGAGCGCATCTTTGCGCTTGAGGCGGTGCCGGTGGCCACGGTGCAGCTGCGCTACGACGGCTGGGTCACCGAGCTAGGTGACAGTGCCGCCGACCAGGCCGCCCGCAGCGATGTGAACCGCCCCACGGGCCTCGACAACCTGCTGTACACCGCGGATGCTGACTTCAGCTGCTTTGCCGATCTGGCCCTGGCCAGCCCGGTCGATTACCGCAAGGAGGGGCTGGGATCCCTGCTGCAGTGCGTGCTGACTCCGGGTGATCCCTGGATTCCCAAGAAGACCGAGGAGATCGTCGCCCACACCGATGCCCAGGTGCGGGCCCTGTTCCCCTCGGCCAAGGACCTCAAGCTGGTCTGGAGCAACGTGGTCAAACTGGCCCAGTCGCTTTACCGCGAGGCCCCCGGCATGGAGCCCTATCGCCCCGATCAGTCCACCCCGGTGAGCAACTTCTATTTGGCTGGCAGCTACACCAAACAGGACTACATCGATTCGATGGAGGGCGCCACCATGAGCGGCCGGCTGGCGGCGGCGGCCATTCTCGGTCGCGCGCCGGTGCTGGCCAGCAACGCTGCGGTGGCCTGAGATGGGACGTTGGCTCGAACATTCCGTCACCACCGAGATCCAGGCGCCGGTGGACCGCGTCTGGGCGGTGTGGAGCGATCTGGAGGCAATGCCGCGCTGGATGCGCTGGATTGAATCGGTCGTCACCTTGCCCGACGACCCCGATCTCACCGACTGGACCCTGGCGGCCCAGGGCTTTCGCTTTCATTGGAAAGCCCGGATCACGCAGCGGGTCGAAGCCCAGCAGCTGCACTGGGAGTCGGTCGGCGGGCTGCCCACCAAAGGGGCGGTGCGCTTCTACCCTCAGGACAACGGGCGCACTGCCGTCAAGCTGAGCGTCAGCTACGAGCTGCCGGCCGCGCTTGCACCCCTGATGGAACCGACCATCCTGGGGGGGATTGTCACCAAGGAACTGCAGGCGAACCTTGACCGTTTCCGCGACCTGGTTGAGAGCGGCTCCTCTGCTGCTGCTGCTGACGGGGTGCCAGAGCAGTCCTGAGGCGGCGGCACCCCAGGCTGTCCCAGCCGTGCAGGTGGCGGCGAGGGGGCTGCAAGCGTCTGATTCAGCCTCGCCGCCCACAGGCCTGACTCCGCTGCCCAGTCCGCAGCAGGTGGTCACGGCCCAGCCCCTCGGCCGGGTTGATCCGTTTTTGCCGGTCGCGGGGCCCACGGGGGGTGCGGCGGGTGCCACAACGGCGCCTGAGTTGCCCCAGGGCTTTCGCTTCAGCGGCGTGATCCGCAGTCGCGGCCAGGCTCAGGCCCTGGTGCAGTTCGCCGGCGACTCGGGCAGCCTGCGTCTGGGTGATGTGGGCGGGCGCACCACCCAGCTGTTGCCGCCGGGTTGGGCGGTCGGCGGCATTGATGTGGCCCGTGGCCGGTTGATCCTGCGGGCCTCGGGTCGCGCCATTGCCCTGAGCCTCGACGATCAGGGCTGAGCTGCCGTCCCCAGCACGGTGATGCAGGCGCTGACCAGACCGTCGAGGTCATGGGGATCGGCTTCGCCATCCACCCGGCCCAGCAGCTCCTGGCAGGCCTTGCTGGTCTGGGGCCCAATCGACACGATGGCAAGGGGGCGCTGCCGCTGCCCATGGGGTTCGAGCAGGGTTCGCCACTGTTCACCGAAGGCGGCTTGCAGCATGGCGGCCGTGTGACGCACGGTCTTGGCGCTGCTGAAGGTCACAGCATCGAGACGGCCCTGGTCCAGGGCGGCCACGGTGGCGCTGGGCAGCCCCGAGGGGCAGGCGGTGTCGTAAGCGGCGACTTCCACCACCCGCGCGCCGGCCTCGGCGAAGGCCTCGGCCAGCACGGTGCGGCCTCCGCTCTGCACCCGTGGGATCAGCAGTCGCAGCCCCCAGGCCGAGCTGGGGAAATGTTCGATCAGGCTGTCGGCCACAAACGCGGGCGGGATGAAGTCCACGGCCGCCCCCAACTCTTCGAGTCGTTGCGCCGTTTTGCGGCCGACGGCTGCGATCTTCAGCCCTTGGGGTCTGTGGGCCAGGCTGCGGCCCTGGCGCCGCAGCCTGGCGTCCACGGCGTCGACGCCGTTGCTGCTTGAGAGGATCAGCCAGTGGAAGCTCTCCAGCTCCAGCAGCGCATCGTCCAGCGGGCCCCAGTCGCTTGGGGGCGTCACCACAAGAGCCGGCAGGTCGATCACGGCGGCGCCGGTCTGCTCAAACAGCCGCCTGGCCTCGCCGGCCTGGGCTTCGGCGCGGGTCACGGCGATGCAGCGGCCCGTCAGGGGCTGTCTGGGAGTGGCGGCTGGGCTCGGCATCGCCTCGGGAGTTCAGGCGTCCAGCTTGACCAGTTCGCCGGCCTGCTGCGTCAGCGCGCGGGCTTCGCCGCCGCGGCCCTGGGACTCGAGCAGGTCGATCGCCCGGCGGAAGCCGCGGCGGGCTCCCTCGATGTCGCCCCCCAGCAGTAGGGCAACGGCCAGGTTCTGCTGGGTTTCTGCATGCTCGCCGTCCAGCTCAACGCTGCGGCGGTAGGCGGTGATCGCCTCGCCCAGGCGGCCGCGGCGGCGTTCGATCCAGCCCAGGCTGCGCCAGCCGTGGGGCAGTTCGGGGGCTGCCGAGCTTGCCGTCCGGGCCAGCGCGGCAGCCTCATCGAGCTCACCCTGCTCCAGCAGCAGGGAGCTCAGGTTGATCCGGGCCGCCAGGGTCAGCCGCGGCGGCAGCGGCAGCTCCAGGGCCTGGCGGTACAGCGCTGTGGCCTCGGTGCTATCGGACGCCGCCTGGGCCATGGCCAGGTGCAGCAGCAGTTCGTAGCGCTCCACATGGGCATCTGGGGCGCAGTGCGTCAGCCCGTGACGCAGCAGCTCAACGCCCCGATCACGGTTGCCGCTGCTGATCTCCAAGGCACCCAGCTTGGCGCTGGCATAGGCATCGCCGGGGCGTTCAGCCAGCTCGGCCTCCATGGCCCGCCGCAGCCGCTCGCCCTTGTTGCCTGCGGCCAGGAGCTCGGGGCGGTATCCGTCGTGCAGCAGGGCCGGCACCGGGCAGTCGGCGATGCGCCAGTGCGGTTCCTGCTCCAGCAGTGCGGCCACACTGTCATCGACCATCGAGTGATAGCGGCGGCTCCACCGGATGGCGGGATGGCGCCGAAACAGGCGGCTCACGTTGGAGTACGGGGCCTGGGCTGCTCCGACTTCGCGGCGCAGCAGGTTGATCAGCAGCAGATCGGGCTCGCGCATGAGCTGGCGCAGGGGTGCCTTGGCCGCCGCGTCAAGCACCTCATCGGCATCGAGCACCAGCACCCAGTCGCCCCTGACATGCTCGAGCGCCACATTGCGCGCCGGAGCAAAGTCGCCCGGCCAGGCCAGGTGGTGCACCACGGCCCCGCAGCGCTCGGCAATCGCCACGGTCTCGTCAACCGAGCCGGTGTCGAGCAGCACCATTTCGTCGACGAAGCCGGCGACCGAGGCCAGGCAGCGCTCCAGTTGCGCGGCTTCATCGCGCACGATCATCGACAGGCTGAGCATGGAGAGGCCTCGCGCTGAGGGGCTCAGTCGGTGAAGCCCGCGGCGGCTTCAGTGTCGCCGAAACCGAGGCTGGCCAGGGCCAGGCGCTGGGCCTGGGGCATCTGAGCGGCGCTGTAGGCCGCTGGGATCCCGGCCTCGAGCAGCGGGCTCAGCTGCTCCCACAGGTAGGGGCTGCCGTAGACCACCAGGCCTGCCAGTCGCCCCTGCTGCTGCAGCTGCACCACGACCTGGTGCCAGGGTTCGCTGCTAGCGCTGGAGCCGCGAAACGGATTGCCACGCACAAACAGCTGCAGCAGCACGGGCCCCTCACCCAGCCGCTCCAGCGCCAAGGGGGCTGCGGGGTCGTCGCGCCAGGGCGAGGGGCTGCGGGGCTCCAGCAGCACCGGCTGGTAGCCACGGGCCTGGGGGAGCTCCAGGGCCGGCAGCTGCGGGATCGCCTGCGGCGCATTCAGGGTGCTCTCCAGCCGAATCAGGTTCAGCCCTGCTGCCGCTGCGAGCTGCCCCCCCTGGCGCTGCAGGGTGGCCTGCAGCAGTTCAAGAACCAGGGGGGTGTCGGGCTCTTGCTCCAGAGGTTGTGTCGTGCCCTCTCGCTGTTGCGGTAGCCGTTGCAGGGCCGCGCTGCGGCGGGCGGCACTGGCCTCGAGCTGGGCTCGGCTGAGCCGCCCAGCCGTCACGGCAGCGCCGATGGCCGCCATGGCCTGATCGGCATCGGCTGGCATCAGCACCAGATCGGCCCCGGCCTCCAGCGCCAGCACCGCGGCTTCACCGGCGCCGTAGTGGCGCGCGATCGCCTCCATGACCAGGGCGTCGGTGACCACCAGGCCGCTGAAGCCCAGTTCGCCACGCAACAGGTCGGTCAGCACCCGTTTCGACAGGGTGGCTGGCAGCGCCGCATCGAGGGCAGGCAGCCGCAAGTGTGCGGTCATCACCGCGTCGATGCCGGTGGCGATACAGGCTTCAAAAGGGGGCAGCTCCACCGCCGCCAGGCGCTTGCGGCTGTGGGGCAGCACCGGCAGGTCCAGGTGCGAATCGACACTGGTGTCGCCATGGCCGGGGAAGTGCTTGGCGCAGCCCAGCACCCCCTCGGCATGCAGACCTTCGCTGAAGGCACTGCTCAGGGCGGCCACCGCTGCCGGGGTCTCGCCCCAGGCCCGCACGTTGATGACCGGGTTGGCGGGGTTGTTGTTGACGTCGCAGACTGGCCCCAGCACCCAGTTGAGCCCGAGCTGGCGCGCTTCACGTCCGGTGCAGCGTCCATAGCGCCGGGCTAGGGCGATGGCGCGCTCTGGTTCATGGGCGAACAAGCGGCCCAGGCTCAGCGGCGGCGGCAGCCAGGTGGCGCCCTCAAAGCGCTGGCCCACGCCCTCTTCCACATCGGCGCAGAGCAGCAGCGGCTGTTGTGCCCAGTCCTGCAGCTGTTGGCAGCGCAGGCTCAGCTCGCTGGCGCTGCCCCCCAGCAGAATCACACCACCGACACCGAGCTCTAGCAGCCGCTGCAGCTCAGGGTTGGTCAGTTCCCACTGGGGATAGCGGCGCTGGGCATCGAGCCGATGACCGCTGGCACGCACCACCAGCAATGAGGCGATCAGCTGCTCAAGGGCTGCTTCAGTCACTGAAGGCCAGGCCGCCCTCGGCGGGTTCCCCTTTCTCCTGCCGTTCGGCTTCCAGCTTGTTGAGCAGGCTGAGCACCGACGTGCCCTTCTCAAGGCCTCGGTCCAGCACGAACACCACCTCGGGGGTTCGACGCATCTGCAGGCGCCGGCCCAGTTCACCCTTGACGAAATTGCTGGCTGAGCGCAAACCGGCGAGGGCCTGCTCTTGGGCTTCGGCACTGCCGTAGACGCTCACGAAGATCTTGCAGTGCTGCAGATCACCCGCGACCTCAACGTTGGTGATGCTGACCATCCCCTGGCTGACCCGCTCGTCCTTGATACCGCTGAGCAGCAATTCGCTGACCTCTTTGCGGATCAGGGCGGCCACCCGTTCGACCCGACGGCCTTGTGCCATGCCTACACGACCGGTTCTGCACTCACCATGGCACGCAACACCAGCGTCAGGCTGATCAGACCGCTGACGCTGGCCCCGATCAGCGCGACGGCCGTGACCGGATTGCTGGCGCGAGCCCGCAGCGGCTCGAACACCGAGTTCGCCACCCCCAGACCGAAGGCGATCAGGTAACGCGGATAACGCGTCACGTTCAGCAGGAAATCCTTCATCGCTCGCGGCTTGAGCTCGCTACTCTGCCGCCCTTGTGGTCCGTTTGGCATGGAGCTGCATCAGTTTCGCCAGTCCCCCTTCTGCGACAAGGTGCGACTGGTGCTGGCCGCCAAGGGCCTGAGCTACAGCGTCGTGGAGGTCACGCCTGGCCTGGGTCAGCTCAATCTGTTCAAGCTCTCGGGACAACGGCAGGTGCCGGTGCTGGTCGATGGCGAGACGGTCGTGGCCGATTCCACCGCCATCGCCCTGCATCTGGAACGCACCCATCCCGCGCCACCGCTGTTGCCTGCCGACCCCAGGCTGCGTGCCCAGGTGCTGCTGCTTGAGGACTGGGCCGACACCTCGCTGGCAACCGCTGTGCGCACGGCCCTGCTTCAGGCCGCTGCGGCGGATCCCGCGCTGCGCGCGGCCTTGTTGCCCGCAGCGACGCCTGCCCCGATCAAACAGTTGGTCAACGCCGTGCCGGGCACGCTCGGCGCCTGGGCTGAGAGCCTGGGCGAGTCGGTGTTGGGCGGCAGCGCACGGCAGCAGCTGCAGCAGAACCTCGAGACCCTGCAGACGCTGCTGCAGCAGCAGAACTACCTGGTCGGACAGGTGCTGACGCTGGCCGATCTGGCCGTGGTGGCCCAGCTGTCGCTGCTCCGCCCCGACGGCCTGGTGGTTCCGGGTCTGGGGGATAACCCCCTGTTAGAGCCGCTGTTTAGCTGGCGCGATCAGATCCTGTCGGCTCTGGCGTCAGCGTGAGCGGCCAGTGGTCGCTGCGCACGCCTGCCTGACGCAGGCCCTCGCTTGGTGACGCGTAGCTGACCTGCCATTGCTCGCCACTGATGCGGCCATCGCGCTCCAGCCGGTAGCGGCTGAGGGTCTCGACCTGGCTGATCCGCGGCTTGACGCCGTTGTGGACCACCTGCAGAGCCAGCTCATCGCTCCAGAAACCGTCGGCCGTCTGTTCGCTGCGGCGGGCGATCACGCTCGATTCGAGCAGTTGATCATTGGTGAGCCGCGCCAGTTGGCGGTTGGGATTGCCTGGGTCGTTCTCGACCCGCAGCAGAGCGGTCCCCAGCACGGCCTGGCCCACTGCGGCGGCATTGAAGGCACGATCGCCGACGATCCTGCCGCCGCGCGCGGGACCAAACCGGGCGGCGTAGCGCAGTGGTTCGCCCGTTGCTGTTGTCGTCTGCACCGTCCAGTCGCCCGCGAACCAGCTGGGGTAGATCAGATCGGCCTTGCCTGCAGGCTGCAGCGGGGCCGGCAGCTGCCAGTCCGGCCAGGTGTCCGCACGGGCCGGCAGCAGGGTCAGCAGCAGGGCCAACATGGTGCTCAATGCGGCTGCGGCCATGTCGGATCCCCTGCTGCGCGAGCTCGATCATTACGTGGTGCTCGAGCCCGGTGGCGTTGAGCAGATCCTCACTGCCGCCGAAACCCTGCAGTGGCTGGCCGACCGGCTTGACCGGCTCGATCAGCCCCCCGCCGATCTGATCGATCTGCCCGACAGCCAGCTGCGGGCCGAGCGCCTGCTCGAAACCGCCTGCGAGCTCGAGCTCGAGCCTGGCTTGGCCATTCAGTGGTTTGCCGTGCGGCTCGAGCCCCCCGGCCACTGAACCCAAGCGACGCTCGCCCCTGGCTGCGCTGAGCTCAGTTGAAGCTCTGCACGGTTTGGCCGTCGGCATTGTGAAGCCGGATCTCGCTGGCGGGGGCTGTGTCGCGGCTCTTGAGAATCCCGGGCAGGGCCTGCAGCACCAGCTGGGCCACCTGGTCAGGCGATTCGCCGCCTTGGGCGATGCGCAGATCGGCCTGGCCGTACAGGGGCAGCCGCTGCGTCAGGAGCTCGCTCAAGCGGGCGGCGGGATCGTCGCTCGCCAGCAGCGGCCGGGGGGTGGGGTCGGCCTGCAGGCGCGCCAGCAGCAGCTCGGGGCCGGCATCCAGCCAGATCACCACCCCTTGCTGCATGTGGCCCCAGTTTTCGGGGCGTGTCACCACCCCGCCTCCGGTGGCCACCACCAGCGAATGCCAGCCGGCAATTTGGCCCAGGACTGCCGTTTCCAGCGCGCGAAATCCGGGCTCACCTTCTGAGGCAAAGATCTCAGGGATCCCCTTGCCGGCGACCTGTTCGATGGCGCTGTCGGCATCGATGAAGCGGTACCCCAGGGCGTCAGCCAGGGGGCGACCGATGGCGCTCTTGCCGGCGCCCATCATGCCGACCAGATACAGATTCAGCCCCTCGAGGCGGTGCCGCAGGGTGGGGACGTCCATGGGCTCGGCAGTCACCGGCGGGCGGGCAGCGGATCAGCCCCACTTTCTAGGATGACTCTTCTTCAAGGACGGCGATGACGGCCCCAGCAGCCCCCCATGGCCGCGGCCGGCCCTGTCTGATCACCCGCCGCGCCACCTTCAGCGCCAGTCATCTGTACTGGTTGCCTGAGCTCTCGGCTGATGACAACAGGGCCCGTTTTGGACCCTGCAGCCAGGCCCCTGGCCATGGCCACAACTACGAGTTGGTGGTGGCGATGCTGGGCCCGCTCGATGCCAACGGCATGGTGCTCAATCTCTCGGAGGTCAAGCACGCCATCAAGGCTGAAGTCACAGCTCAGCTCGACTTTCGTTGCCTCAACGAGGCCTGGCCCGAGTTTGACCTGAGCAGTTCCAGTGGCTGCCTGCCCACGACCGAAGCCCTGGCCCGCGCCATCTGGACGCGCCTGGCGCCCCATCTGCCGGTGGTGGGCATCCGCCTCTACGAATCCGAAACCCTTTGGGCCGACGTGCTCGGCGACACCATGGAAGCCTTCGTCTCGATCCGCACCCACTTCGCCGCTGCCCATCGGCTGGCTCGCGAGGAGCTGTCGATGGCCGAGAACGAGGCCATCTACGGCAAATGCGCCAGGCCCAACGGTCACGGCCACAACTACCTGCTCGATGTCACCGTGCGCGGCGCGATCGATGCCCGCACCGGCATGGTCTGCGACCTGGCCGCCCTGCAGCAGCTGGTCGAGGACCTGGTGGTCGAACCGTTCGATCACACCTTCCTGAACAAGGATGTGGCCCACTTCTCCAGCTGTGTGCCGACGGCTGAAAACATCGCCCTGCACATCGCCGACATCCTCAGCGCACCGATCGCCGCCACCGGTGCCCGGTTGCACAAGGTGCGACTGCAAGAGAGTCCCAACAATGCCGCCGAGGTGTTTGCCGAAAGCCCCCAGCTGGGACTCGCTCCTCAAGCGCTGGAGGCCGCCCTGGTCGGGTGAGGCCCCAGACCCGCCTGGTGTTGGCCATCAGCCTCGATGGCCGGCTGGCCCCGGCCACTGGTGGTGCTGCCCAGTTGGGCGGGCCCGGTGATCGGCGCGCCCTCGAAGAGGCCCTGGCCTGGGCCGATGGCTGCCTGATCGGTGCCCAGACCCTGCGGTTGCATGGCAGCACCTGCCTGATTCGCGACGCAGATCTGCTGGCGCAGCGGCAGGCCCAGGGCCGCT
>CAYFMB010000054.1:0-9400 GCA_964344095.1 uncultured Klebsiella sp. | reverse complement strand
CCGTTTGCCCTGACGCACTCCGCCGGTCTCGGGGCCCTTGCGATCGGCGCCCGGGGCCCAATGACGCAGCTGCAGCGGCGTGGCTGGATTGATGCTCATGGTGGTGCGCCAACCGCTGATCCAGTCGATCACCACGGTGTTGCCATCCAGAGTCCAGACCCCTCCCGTGCGTGCGTCAAGGTCGTTGAACGCCTGGCCGTTGGAGAGCAGCGTGGCTGGGCACGCTGCCGCGGTTCTGCCCGGGTTGCCAGGAGGCGTGGCTTGGTCCCGAGGGGCCCACGTAGATCCAGTTGCTCCAGCCGTCGCTGTCATCGATGCGCACGCCATTGCCTCAGGGCTTCCAGCGGCCCACTTCACGCAATGGATCGGCCTTGCCACCGGGAGCCAGGCGCACATTGAAGAGGTTGTTGTTGCTGTCGCTCAGGGCCCAGGTGCCGAGGTAGGTGCGGGTATCGGCCTCAACCGAGGTGCAGCATGGCGCCAGGAAGGGGGGCTCCGATTGTGGCTGGAGTGGCTGGTGACTCCGCTTAACTGGCCGCAACCGACTGGCCGCGCCCGTGTCCCCCCTACCGATCTGGCTGCAGCGCTGGAATTTCATCGAACGGGCCAAACACGAGCAAACCCTCTGGGCGGCGTTTGAGCGGGGCGACAACCTTGAGCAGCAGGTCGCTGCCTTGGCTGATCAGGTTGCAGCCGCCCCGGCTCAGCCGGAGCTGGCATTTCAGCTTGAGGTGTGGCAAGCGACCCTGCCCCGCATCCGCAAAATCGAGGCGATGATGCGCGAACGTTCGGGCCAGCGCTGAGGACGCCTCAACGCCTGAGCCAGTCGGTGATGCCGCCGGGCTTGTCGATCAGTTCGATGCCGGTCTCGAGCAGTTGGGCGCGAATCTGATCGGCGCTGGCGAAGTCTTTGGCGGCCTTGGCGGCTTTGCGCCGCTCGATCAGCTCTGCGATCTCGGCGTCGCTGGGTCCAGCTTGTGCGCCGGATGCTGCTGCTGCTGGGGAGATGGTTTCGGCCTTCAGCCCCAGCACTCCAGCCAGCTCGTGCAGCAGGGCTGCGCGCTGTTGCATCGGTGCAGCCTCGATTTCAGCCGCGGCGGCGGCATCGCCGCGCTCGAGTCGGTTGGCCAGGGTCCGCAGCGGTTTGGCGAGCTCAAACAGCACCGCCAGGGCTGCCGAGGTGTTGAGGTCGTCGTCCATGGCCGTAGCAAAGCGCTCGCGGGCCGTTGCCAGTTCCGGGCTCAGATCGCTCGTGCTGTTGGCTGTGGAAGCAACATTGGCTGTGGTGGACTCGCTGCTTGCAGGGGTGCCAGTGAGCTTGAGGGCACTGTTGAGCCCCGACCAGCCGGTGGCGGCGGCCTCTAGCGCTTCAGCGGTGAAATCGAGTGGCTTGCGGTAGTGGGCCTGCAGCACGAACAGCCGCAGAGTCATGGGGCTGATGCCGCTCTCCAGCAGGGCGCGGATGGTGGTGAAGTTGCCGAGCGATTTGCTCATCTTTTCGCCGCCCACATTGACCATGCCGTTGTGCAGCCAGGTGCGTGCCAGCGGTTTGCCGGTGGCGGCTTCGGATTGGGCGATCTCGTTCTCGTGGTGGGGAAAAATCAGATCCGCTCCCCCGAGGTGAATGTCGATGGTGTCGCCCAGTTCCTCGCGCACCATGGCCGAGCATTCGATGTGCCAGCCGGGCCGTCCCGGGCCCCAGGGTGACTCGAAGCTGGGTTCACCTGGTTTGGTGCCTTTCCATAGTGCAAAGTCAAACGGGTGCTGCTTGCGCGCCTCTTCTTGGCTGGCGGTGCGGCCGCTGGCCCCTTCTAACTGCTCGCTGAGGTCCCGCCCGCTCAACTTGCCGTAGTCGGGTCGCTTCATCACCGCGAAGTAGACATCGCCGTCGGCTGAATAGGCAGCGCCCTTTGCCTCCAGCTCGCCGATCAGGGCGCGGATGCCATCGAGGCAGCGGGTCGCCCGTGGCATGCGGTCAGCCCGCAAAATATTGAGTGCATCCATGTCGGTGAAGAACGCCTCGATGTTGCGTTCGCTCACCACCTCCATGGAGCTGCCTTCGGCGGCGGCCTTGTTGAGGATCTTGTCGTCGATGTCGGTGAAGTTCTGCACGAACGTCACGGCATAGCCGCGCCACATCAAGTAGCGGCGCAGCACATCCCAGTTGATGTAGCTGCGGGCGTGGCCCAAATGGCAGAGGTCGTAGACCGTCACGCCGCAGCAGTAAATCCCCACCTGGCCCGGCACCTGGGGTTCAAACGGCTCGATGCGCCGGGTCAGGGTGTTGGTGAGCCGCAGGGTCACTGGTGTGGGCAGGGTCCTCGTGGGGGCACCGTAGGTGGCCGTTACTTCGCCTCCATCCAGTTGGCACCCACGCCGGTTTCGACCAGCAGCGGCACCGACAGGGTCACGGCCTGCTCCATGGTGGTTTTGACCAGCTCGCGCACCTGGGGCATGGCGGCCGGATCGGCTTCAAGCACCAGTTCGTCGTGAACCTGCAGCAGCAGTCGAGCCGGCAGGGCGGCCTCTGCCAGGGCCTGGTGCAACTGCACCATCGCCAGCTTGATGATGTCGGCCGATGAGCCCTGAATCGGGGCGTTGGCCGCGGCGCGCAACTGCTGGGCCTCCATGCCGGCGCGGCGGGCGCTGTCGAGATCGAGCGTGAGCGGGTCTTGTCCCAGCAACCGTCCCAGCCCGCCCGGGTCAAAGGCAAACGGCCGCCGGCGGCCCATCAGGGTCTCGACATAGCCGCGCGACAGGGCCAGCCGCTCCTGCAATTCCAAAAAGGCAAACACCTTCGGGTAGCGCTGCTTGTAGCGCTGCAGGAACTCTTTGGCCTGGGCCTGGCTGACGCCGGTCTCACGGGCAAAGCGTTGGGCGCCCATGCCATAGATCACACCGAAGTTGATCGTCTTGCCCAGGCGCCGCTCGTCGCTGCTGACGGTGTCGCCCTCGGCTTTATCGAGCAGCAGACGGGCGGTGAGCTGGTGCACATCGTCTCCCTGTTGGTAGGCGTTGACCAGCACCTCTTCGCCCGAGAGGTGGGCCAAAATACGCAGCTCAATCTGCGAGTAGTCGGCGCTGAGCAGTTGCCAGCCCTGCTGCGGCAGAAACGCTTTGCGGATGCGCCGCGAGAACTCGGTGCGCACGGGGATGTTCTGCAGGTTGGGGTTGCTGCTGGACAGCCGCCCGGTGGCCGTCACCGCCTGGTTGAAGTCGGTGTGCACCCGGCCGGTTTCGGGTTCTACCAGCTGGGGCAGGGCATCGACGTAGGTGCTCTTGAGCTTGCTCAGGGTGCGGTGCTCGAGCACCAGCGGCACCACGGGGTGGTCGGCCTCGAGCTTCTCGAGCACGGCGGCATCGGTGCTCCAGCCCGTTTTGGTCTTGCGAGATTTTTTGCGATCGAGCCCCAGGGTCTCGAACAGCAGTTCGCCCAGCTGCTTGGGCGAGGCCAGGTTGAAGTCGACGCCTGCTGCCGCCTTGGCCTCGGCTTCTAGGCGCGTCAACGTTGCCGTCAGCTCACCCGACAGCTCCTTGAGGTAGTCGACATCGATGCGGATGCCGGTGGCTTCCATCTGGGCCAGCACCGGTTCGAGCGGTTGCTCGACCTGTTCCAGCAGTGGCAGCAATGCTGGGCCCAGCTGATTGAGCTGATCGCGCAGCAACGGCGCCAGACGGCAGGTGAGATGCACGTCCATACCGCAGTACTGGGCAGCGGCGTCGATCGACACTGCCGCAAAGCTGGCCCCCTTGGGCACCAGCTCGCTGAAGCTCGTGGGGGTGAAGCCAAAGTTGCGCTCGGCCAGCACCTCCAGGCCGTGCTTGGCGTTGGCGTCGCGCAGGTAGTCAGCCAGCAGGGTATCGACCACCACACCCTCCAGGACGATGCCGTGGCGCAGCAGGATCAAACGGTCGTATTTGGCGTTCTGCAGCGTCTTGGGGTGCAGGCCACTAGCCAGCCATGGAGCTAGCGCTGCCAGCACGGTTTCGAGCGGGAGCTGGGGTGGTGCGGCGGGTGCTTCGCTCAATAAATCGGCTGCCGCCTGCGGCTGATGCCCGATCGGCACATAGGCGAGCGCATTGGGTTCCTCTCCCCAGGCCACACCAATGCCCACCAGTTCTGCTTTGAATGGGTTGAGGCTGGTCGTCTCGGTGTCGAGCGCCACGGGCCTTGAAGGGTCGGTGGCAGCCAGCAGGCGCTCCACCAGCTGCGTCAGGGCCGCGCTGCTGTTGATCAGCTGCGGGTTGAGCACGGGGACCGGTTGGGCTTCTGAGGCGCCGGTGTGTTGGGTGCCGGCATCGTCGTCGCCGCTCTCGCGTTCACGCTTGTTTCTGCTGCTGGTGGAGTCGGGTTTGCTGGCCGCTGCCGTCTCTGCACCGGTTGCCGCGGCTGAGTCCTGCAGCGTCGCATCAGCGTTGGCCGAGAACAGCTGGGCGAAGGTGGCCACCTGCTTGGCCAGCGAGTAGAGCTCGAGCTCTTCGAGCGACTGGGCCAGGGCGGTGGTGTTGACGTTGCCGAGCTCGAGCCGGGGCTCCTCGGGCAGCGGAATGTCGATGAGAATCTCGGCCAGGTGGCGAGAGCGGTAGGCGTCGTCCTTGCCGTTGGCGAGCTTCTCGACCAGGGCGCCCTTGATCGCTCCCTTGGGATCCTTGGCCTTGGGGCCGGCGGCCTGCAGCTCCGCCAGGGCGGCAAACACGCCGTCGAGGTCGCCGTGGGCTCCCAGCAGCGTGATCGCTGTTTTGGGACCGACGCCCTTGACCCCCGGAATGTTGTCGCTGCTGTCCCCGGTGAGGGCCTTGAGATCGACGACCTCTTCGGGGGTGACGCCGAGCTTGGCGATCACCCCCTCGCGCCTGATCTCGCTGGGTCCGCTGTTCTTGGCATAGGGGCCTCCGCCCATGTACAGCACAGCGATGTCGCGCG
Source organism: uncultured Klebsiella sp. (assembly GCA_964344095.1). Classification (GTDB taxonomy): domain Bacteria; phylum Cyanobacteriota; class Cyanobacteriia; order PCC-6307; family Cyanobiaceae; genus RGUW01. The sequence continues at coordinate 4,476 of CAYFMB010000054.1, read as the reverse complement.
CGTCGTCGACGAGTTGAAACAGATCGCGATCACCCGAGAGAATGCGCACCCGCCAACCTGTGTTGGCGGCTCGATTCGCCAGGGTGCCCAGCACGTCATCGGCTTCAAACCCCGGCGCCATCGCCAGGGGAATGTCGAGGGCTTCGGCCAGGATCACCTGCAGGTTGGCCAGGTCCGCGAAGAAGTGCTCGGGTGCTTCGTCGCGGTGGGCCTTGTAGGCCTCATCGGCTTCGTGTCTGAAGGTGGGTTCAGCCGTGTCAAAGGCCACCACCAGACCCTGGGGCCTGAGCCCCTTGCAGTTGTCGAGCAGGGCCTTGAGAAAGCCGTAGGTGACGCTGGTGGGAACTCCCGCTTTGGTGCTGAGTCCGCCGTCGCCTCCTTTGCTGAAGGCGTAGAAGCTGCGGAACGCCAGCGAGTGCCCGTCGATCAGCAGTAGCAGCGGCTTTTCGGTGGTTGCCAGGGCTGCTGTTGCCAGGGCCGCTGTTGCAGTGGCCGCCACGTTTGCTGCCTGGGCCGCCACGTTGCTACTGCCGAAGGGGGCTCCCAGCCTGCCAGAGATGGTGCGCTGGCTTGGCTGCTGCGGGTTCGCGCCGCTGCAGCGCCTCTCGGCCTGGCCGCTTGATCTCGCCCAGACTGTTCTGGGGCCTCAGGAGAGGGTCGTTGCTTGAAGCCGATGCCGCCTTCAGTGCCTGTGGGCAATACCGCTGGTGGTTGCGCCGCTGCTGGGATTCCCAGGCACCCGTGCTGCTGTTCATCGGGTTGAACCCCTCGCGCGCTGATGGGGTGCGGGACGATCCGACCCTGCGGCGCTTGGTTGGCTTCGCGCGCTGCTGGGGTTATGGGGCGCTGGAGGTGGTCAATCTGTTCGCCCGCATCAGTCCGGCCCCGGCGGCGCTCAAACGGGTTGGCGATCCGGTGGGCGAATCCAATGATGCTTGGCTCCAACGGGCGCAGGAGGGTGCCATCTGCTCAACGCGTCCCGGCGCTTGCCCGGTTGCGCCTGCCATCTGGTTGGGCTGGGGCAACCAGGGCGCCTGGCGCGGTCGTGATCAGCAGGTTCTGGCGCTGTTGCAGACGGCTGACACCATGCGCCAGTGTCGACCTGTGTGGTGTCTGGGCCTGACGGCTGCAGGTCAGCCGCGTCATCCGCTGTACGTGGCGGCCGCCACGGCTCGGCAGCGCCTGGTGCTGGCACAAACCGCCGGGGCTGGGGCATTCTGTGGGGCACCGCTCCAGTTGCAGGGTTGACCAGCCATGGCCCGCACGCCCCGTCGTTATGCCGTTCATCTGCATCTGAGCGGCGGCCAGAGTGAAACCGTCTCCTTTGCAACTCTTGAGGCCTTTCAGCAGTGGTACGGCGGCGTGCTGACGGCTTCGGCCCCTGACGCTTTCGTCAACGTTCCGCTCACCGAGATGGACGGTGAATACTTGGTTGTTAGGCCCAGCAGCATCATTGGTATTCGGGTGGAGCCCAAGTTCAATGCTCTGGATGAATGACCCCTGAGCGGCTCAGCCTGCTCTGGGGGGTCACGGTTTTTGCCGGTGCCCTGGCTCAGGCCCTCGCTTGGCTGAGCGGGTTGCCGGCTGTCGTGCTCCTGCTCGGTGCCGGCCTGTTGATCGGACGTTCGGGCCTGCATCTGGTTGAACCTCTGGATCTGGGTGTCGGCCTCGAGACCGTTGTGGGTCTGCTGGTCTCACTGGTGTTGTTTGACGGCGGCATCAATCTCAAGCTGCCGGGCGATTCCCTCAAACTCGCTGTGCTCCGAATCGTTCTGGTGCGGCTGGTTTTGGCTGTGGCCGGAGGCTTGCTGGCGGCCCACACCTTGGCCGGCCTGAGCTGGCCCCTGGCGGCCGTTTTCAGTGCCATCGTGCTGGCCACAGGCCCCACGGTGGTCACGCCGCTGGTGCGCCAGATTCGCCTCAAACCTCCCTTGGGGGAAGTGCTCGAAGGTGAGGGGCTGGTGCTCGAGCCCGTTGGGGCGGTGCTGGCGCTCCTGTTGCTCGAGCTGGTGTTGGGTGATCTGCATGGCTGGCGCGAGCTGCTGCTCGGGTTGTTGCAGCGCCTAGGCGGCGGCGTGGCGATCGGGGCAGGCACCGGCTGGGTGCTGGCGGCGGCGTTGCGCCGCATCCCGGCTGCGTCGGCACCGGCCTTGCGCCTGCAGCTGACCCTAGGGGTGCTGTTTTTGATGTTTTCTCTTTGCGAGCAGCTGTTGCCCGAATCGGGCTTGCCGGCAGCTGTGACCGCTGGTGTGGTGGTGGGCCGCCAGCCCGATGTCGAGGCCAGTGAGCTCGATGACCTGATTCGACAGCTGGCGATGTTGGCGATCACGATGCTGTTCCCCCTGCTCGCCGCCGATGTGAGCTGGCAGGAGCTCAGTCCGCTGGGCTGGGGTGGGGTGAGCTGTGTGTTGGTGTTGATGCTGCTGCAGAGGCCTGTGGCCATTGGCCTGGCCACCTGGGGGTTGCCGTTCAGCCTGGCCGAAAAATCGCTGTTGGCTTGGCTGGCGCCGCGAGGCATCGTCACGGCTGCTGTGGCGGCGCTGTTTTCGATTCGCCTGGAGCAAGCCGGAGTCCTGGGGGCTGGCCGTCTGCAGGGTCTTGTGTTTCTGACGATCCTGATGACCGTGGGCCTGCAAGGTCTCAGCGCCGCACCGCTGGCGGCGCGCCTAGGGCTGGTCGCGGCAGAGCCGTTGTCAGAGGCAGCGTTGGATGCGACCCAGATCCTCGCCGATCCGGTGCAGCAGTAGCCAGGTCTCTTGCAGGTCCGGCCCCTGCAGGCTCCCAAGCAACGCGGCCCGCAGCGATTTCATCAACACGCCTTTCTTGACCCCAGTGGCGGCCACGGCTTCGGAAAGCAGCGCCTGGGCACTGGTGGCATCGAACCCTGCATCCACCGGATGTTGCTCGAGGGCAGCGGCCAGTGCCGCCAGGGCCGGCCTGGCACCCGTCTGGTCGAGCTGGGTCTGGGCGGCCTCATTGAGCTCGGGCCGTTCAAAAAAGGGTGCAGCTTGCTCGACCCCGTCGGCCAGCAGCGTGAGCGAAGGCCCAAGCAGCGCGGCCAGATCCAGCTGCCACTGTGAATCGCTACGGGCTCCGCTGCGGCCCCAGCCGCGCTCGGCCCAGAGCTGAGCCAGCTGGTCGCGCAGCACTGCCGCTGGCAGTGCGTGCAGCACCTGGCCATTGAGCCAGTTGAGCTTGTCCCAGTCGAAGCGGGCACCGGCCTTGTTGACGCGGTCGAAATCGAAGACGGAGGCGGCTTCACTGAGGCTGAAGCGCTCCCCCATGCCCTCCGGTGGGGACCAGCCCAGCAGGGTCATGTAATTGGCCAGGGCATCGGCGGTGTAGCCCATGGCTTTGAAGTCGCTGACCGAGGTGACGCCATCGCGTTTGGACAGCTTCTTGCCTTCCTGATTGAGAATCAGCGGTGTGTGGGCAAAGACCGGTTCCGCCAGACCCAGGGCTCCATAGAGCAGCAGCTGCTTGGCGGTGTTGGCAATGTGGTCTTCACCGCGGATCACGTGGCTGATCGCCATGGCGGCGTCATCGACCACCACCACCAGGTTGTACAGCGGGTCGCCGATCTGATCGGCGGGGGCGCGGCGGGCGATGACCATGTCCCCACCCAGATCGCTGCCGCTCCAGCGCATCGGACCGCGCACCAGGTCTGTCCAGGTGATGACTGCTTGGTCATCGATCCGGAAGCGCACCACCGCTGTTCGCCCTGCGGCGATGAAGGCTTGCTCCTGCTCGGCGGTCAGGTCTCTGTGGCGGTTGTCGTAGCGAGGAGCCTGCTTGGCTGCGGCCTGGGCTTCACGCATGGCAGCCAGCTCCTCATCGCTGGCATAACAGCGGTAGGCATGACCACTGGCCAGCAGTTGGGCAATGGCGGCACGGTGGGCCTCAATGCGCTCGCTCTGGACCACAGGCTCTTCGTCCCAGTTGAGCCCCAGCCACTGCAGCCCTTCGAGGATGTTGGCCGTGTATTCGGATTTGCTGCGCTCCTTGTCGGTGTCCTCGATGCGCAGCAGGAAACGACCGCCATGGCGGCGGGCGAACAGCCAGTTGAAAACGGCGGTGCGGGCAGTGCCGATGTGAAGACTTCCCGTCGGACTCGGTGCCAGTCGAACGCGCACCGCAGTTTCCGAAGCCGCAACCATGGGTCGCCTGATCTTGAAATTTGAACGGGACTGACGGGGCTCGAACCCGCAACTTCCGCCGTGACAGGGCGGTGCTCTAACCGATTGAACTACAGTCCCAGAAAGGCCTGAGGCCTGGCTGGTGTCAGCTTGTTCTCCGCTCTGGCTGAGCGTGGAGCGGGTGAACCGCCGACCTCAAAAGTATCTGTGATCACCGGTCCCGTCGTCAACTGGTGCGGCGGAAACAGGTGATCACCCGGCATTCAGGGCCGGAATCCAGCGGGCTCGATCAGGCGTACCTGATTGCCACGGGCCGTGAATTCACGACCCTGATCGCTTT
>CAYFMB010000053.1:0-9723 GCA_964344095.1 uncultured Klebsiella sp. | reverse complement strand
CTGGCCGCACTGATCATGGTGGGCGGCCTGGGGCTGATGGCCATCACCACCTTTCTGCAGGGGTTTGTGCAGGGGCGCAGCGGCCTGCGCCAGCGGCTCGACAAGGGCCGCGCCCTCGATGAATTTGGCGTGGGCGGCATCGGCCCCACCTTTCACCGCATTTTGATCACCGCCAGCTGCCTCATCGGCTTCGGCACGCTGGTGCTGTACAGCTTCGGCTTCACCGACATCGAGAACCGCGGCGCCCGCCTGTGGGCAGCCCTGTTCCACTGCATCAGCGCCTACAACAACGCCGGTTTCGGGCTGTGGGCCGACAACCTGGTGGGATACCAGTTCAATGCCGTGGTCTGCGGGGTGATCGGCGCGCTGATCGTGCTCGGGGGCATCGGCTGGCGCGTCACCAACGACCTGCTGCACTTCAAGTTCAAGCTGAGACGTCTGCGCAACCTCAGCTTGCACACCCGCCTGGTGCTGCGCTCGACGGCGCTGCTGATCGCCATCGGCGCCCTGGGGCTGCTGTTCACCGAGCAGTTCGCCCCCGGGGGAGTGGTGCAGCAGTTCAGCCTGATGCAGCGGCTGCAGGTGACCATCTTCCAGTCGATCACCACCCGCACCGCCGGGTTCAACACGGTGCCCCTGTCGATCACGACCATCTCCGATGCGGGCCTGCTGCTGATGATCCTGCTGATGTTCATCGGCGCCAGCCCGGGCGGCACCGGTGGTGGCATCAAGACCACCACCTTTGCCGTGCTGATGGGGGCCACCCGCTCAACCCTGCGGGGCAGTGACGGGGTGGTGATCCGCAACCGGCTCGTGCCCTCCTCGGTGGTGCTCAAGGCGGTCGGTACGGCTCTGGCCTCGGCCCTGTTCGTGGTGCTGATGACCCTGCTGCTGGGCATCGGCGAAACCCTGGGCGGCAGAGCAGGGGGCTCCGAGTTCACCTTTCTCGAAAACCTGTTCACCTGCATGTCGGCCTTCGGCACGGTGGGCCTGGACCTGGGGGTCACCGCCAACCTGGGGCGCTGGGGTCAGCTGGTGCTGATGGTCTGCATGTTTGTGGGCCGGCTCGGCATCCTGCTGGTGCTTTCAGCCCTGTACGGCAGCCGGCCTCCTTCGCGGGTGGGCTACCCGCGCGAGGAGGTCTATTTGTAAGCGCGCTGTCCGCTCTCGCCTCCGCTCTGTCTGCCCCGTGCATCAATCTGGCCCTGTGCTGAAGCCTCGATGACTCCGTTTCTTGCTGCCATCAGCCCCAGCGGCTGGATCACCCTGGCCATCCTGGCCGGCTCGATCGTGTTGTTCGTCGGTGGCTGGCTGGCCCCCGAGGTCACCGGCCTGCTGGCGGCGGCGCTGCTGATTGTCACCGGGGTGCTCAAACCCAGCGAAGCCGTCGAAGGCTTTGGCAGCACGACGCTGATCACCCTGATGGGGCTGTTTGCGCTCTCGGCGGGGCTGTTCCGCTCGGGCGCCCTGGACCGGCTGCGCGCCCTGATGGGCTCCGATGCGGTGCGTAGTCCCAAGCGCATGATCGCGCTCATGGTCGCTGCGGTGGGACCGGTCTCGGCCTTCGTGCCCAACACGCCGATCGTGGCCTCGCTGTTGCCGGTGGTGGAGGGCTGGTGCCAGCGCCGGGGCATCTCGCCGTCCAAGGTGCTGCTGCCGCTCTCGTTTGCCACGGTGCTGGGCGGCACCATGACCCTGCTGGGCAGCTCGGTCAACCTGCTGGCCAGTGAGGTCAGCGGCAAGCTCGGCTATGGAGCCTTCGGGCTGTTCGGCTTCACCCCGATCGGCATCGGCGTCTGGTTGATCGGCGGTGCCTTGATGGTGCTGCTGGCCGATCGCTTTCTGCCCGATCGCGGCCGCAACGATGACGACCTGGTCGGCAACCTGGCCAGCAGCGGCTACCTGACCGAGGTGCGCATCCCGGCGGGGTCGGAACTGATCGGCCAGTCGCTGCACGGCAGTCGCTTGCAGCGTCGCTTTGACCTCGACGTGCTGGAACTGCACCGCGGCAGCGAACGCTTCCTGCCGCCCCTGGCCGACCGCACGCTGGTTCTCGGGGACCGCCTGCTGCTGCGCTGCAACCGCGAGGACCTGCTGCGCCTGCAGCAGGACCACACCATCGAGCTGGCCCCCGTGCCCGAGCCCCAGCTGAGCCCCGACCAGCAGAACAACCAGCGCACCGTCGAGGTGCTGCTGCCAGCCGGTTCCACCCTGGCGGGCGACTGCCTGCGGGACCTGCGCTTTCGGCAGCGCTATAACGTGACCGTGCTGGCCCTGCGCCGCGGCAACGCGGTGCTGCGCGAGCGCCTGGGCCGGGCCCAGCTGCGCGAGGGCGACGTGCTGCTGCTGCAGGGCCCCAAGGACGCCATTCGCGGCCTGCAAGCCAGCAATGACCTGGTGGTGCTCGAGCAGCTCGAAAAGGATCTGCCCACCGTCAGCCGCAAACGGGTGGCCCTGCTGATCGCCGCACTGGTCGTGTTGCTGCCCACGTTTGAGCTGATCCCGCTGGTGGCGGCGGTGTTGCTGGGCACGGTGGCGATGGTGGCCACGGGCTGCCTTCGCCCCGGCGAGCTGCAGCGCGCGATCCGCCTCGATGTGATTCTGCTGCTGGGGTCGTTGGCCAGCTTCAGCGCGGCCCTGGAAAAAACGGGTCTGGCCGAGACCCTGGCCCAGGGCCTGCTGTCTGGCCTGCGGGGCTGGCCGGTCTACGGCGCCCTGCTGGTGGTGTTTCTATTCACCACCCTGCTGACCGAGGTGATGAGCAACGCGGCGACGGTGGCGATGGTGATTCCAATCGCCGGCCAGCTGGCAGTGGGATTGGATCAACCGCCCATGGCCTTCATTTACGCAGTGCTGTTTGGTGCCAGCCAGAGCTTTCTGAGCCCAGTGGGCTATCAGACCAACCTGATGGTGTTTGGTCCCGGCCGTTATCGCTTTCTTGATGTGGCCCGGTACGGGGTGCCGCTCACGATCACCATGACGTTTCTGGTGCCCTGGTTGATCTGCCGTCAGTTTGGCCTGTGAACGAGGCTCCGGGTTCTGACGTTGGGTGAGCCGCTTGGATCAGCCCTCGACGTGGCGCTGACGGCGCCAGCTCAGCACCTCCCAGGTCAGGAACACCATCACGACCGGCACCACCAGCACCAACACTGCCACCCGGAAGGTGTTGAGCAGATCACCACCCTGGGTGACCTCGATCAACTGATCGAGCAGGTACAGGCCATAAAGGGCCACCAGCACCAATCCCTCACGGCGGCGAATGACCCCACCGCTCCAGAAAATCGGCAAGCAGGCCAATGTGGTGGCAATCATGATCGGCAGATCACGGTTGATCAAGATCGGCTCAGCCACCAGCCCCTCGCCCGAAAACGTGGCGCACAGCCCCAGGATCAGCAGCTGATTGATGATGTTGCTGCCGACCACGTTGCCAATCGCGATGTCGGCCTTGCCGCGGTAGGCCGCCACCACCGAGGTGACCAGCTCAGGCATCGAGGTGCCGGCCGCCACGATCGTGATGCCGACCACGGTCTCTGGGATCTGCAGCAAAGCGGCTGCCGCCTCGGCACCGCGCACCAGAACCTGAGACCCGATCACCAGCAAGACCAGGCCGGCAGCCAATTTGGCGATGGCCACCGGGAGGGTGCTCTTCTCATCCATCGCGAAGGCTTCGGCCTCGTCGGGGTTCTCGGAGGCCGTGCGGCACTCCCAGACGATGTTGATCACCAGAGCCGTGAGCAGGGCCACACCGGCCTGCCAATAGAGCCGTCCACCGGCGGCCATGCCCCAGACCGCCATTGAGATCGCCAGCAGCAGCGGCACGTCCCGGCGCACCAGACGGCTCTTGACGCGCAACGGAACGACCAAGGCGCTGAGGCCCAGCACAATCAGCACATTGAAGATATTGCTGCCAACGATGTTGGTGATGGCGATGCCATCGTTGTCCTGCACGGTTGAGATCAAGCTCACGAACAGCTCGGGTGCGCTGGTCCCCAGGGAGACCAGGGTCAGACCGATCACGATCTGCGGGATCCCGAGCATCAACGAGATCGCCACCGAGCCAGAGACAAAGAACTCGCCGCCGCCAAACAGCAACAGAATGCCGACGACAATCTCGATCAGACTGGGTAGAAACGGCATGACACCCTGGAACTAGACCACCAGGATGGCTCCTTTCCTGGCGGCTTGGGTTGCTGCCGAAGCGATCAGCACCTCAATCGCGTCCAACACTTAGACCCAGCCGCGGCCTCCAAATCAGCACAGGCACGCCTTGCAGAGCCCATCAGCGAATCTCAGGGTCGAGCTCAGACGAACGCAAACAAGCGGAAGAATTTTGAGCACTCTTCACATATTCCAAACATAGCAAACCACCTATAGACGAAAACTATCTACTTAAAATTACAGCATTGATCAGGCATCTGGCCTCTTCGAAACATCAAGATCGTAGGCACCATTTCGACGCAAATGCTCATCGAGCGCCTCCAGCACAACCGCTCCAAATGAGCGACCCTGAAGCAGAGCAAGAAGCTTCAAGGCACGGTGCATCTCATCAGCGACAGAGACCGTAATTCGTCGCATTGAATGGCGGCTACCCAGAAGTAATGAACTATAGGACTTATCCCACTGAGACGCATTGACTGCAAAAGCAGCAAAGCAGATTTACAGCACGTTGCGCAAAAGCGCATCATTTTTTGCTCAAGCACAGCATCGCATCGGACTGACTGTCTGTTGATGGCCCTTGCTTGAGCGCTGTAGCCCTGAACACAGCAACCATCAAGTTCTCAGTCATCCCGCCGAGGGCACAGCAGCGCGATGGCTGTAATGGGGATCAAGCCAGCACTGGGGCAACGACTCTCCAGATGGAAAGCGAAGTTCAGCCTTGGCAAACAGCTCCGGATCCTGCAACTCCTCACCCGCATGAAAGCGGCCTTCGACCGAGCGGGCGAAGGGATCGATTAAAGCGGCCAGCTGCTTGATCTCCACCAGGCTTCCATCAGGCCAATAGATCAGAAACATCGCCGTTGCCTGCATCAGGTTCAGGCCTCACCCTTGCCGTGGCCCTGATGAGCAGCGGCGCAACACAGCAACAACGGCACGGTTGCGCCTCAGCGCTGCAGCAGCCCATCGTCGGCACTGCTGGGCACCCCTACAAGCAGCGTGCATTCACTGCACTGATGCATCCTTTCATGACCCCATTCGCAACCTTGCAACGCGGTCGCCGCGTGCTCACAGCCCTGCTGCTGTCACCAGTACTTGTCGGCGGGTTCTGCTCAGTCGCTGCCGCCCAGGTGGGTCCCAACCAACCGGTGAACTTTGGCCAGGCGGTGATCAACAGCGCCTGCACCTTGTCGACCACCGATGGCTCCATCGCTGTGCGCACCAACCGCAGCCTGATCACCTCCGACACGCTCGAGGGCGGCAATTTCAACGGCACCCTTTCGCCTGCAACGATCTCGGCCACGAGCAATCTCACCAACAACGCCTTTGTGAAGGTTGAGAATCCGAGCCTCACCGGCACCACCGCAGCGACAAGTTCTCAGTTGCGTCTCGGATCCAGCGGCACCTGGGGGACCTCTGGCCAGGTCAACCTGGCCGCCGATGGCACCCTGGCGAGCACCCCGCTGCACGTGAAGTTCAGCACCACCAGCAACAACAACCGCTTCGCCAACGGCACCTACACCGCCAGCGCCACGGTGAGCTGCTACGACGGCGGCATCTGATGCCAAGGCCCGCTTGGGCTCTGGCGGGCCTGGGGCTGGCGCTGCTCGGCATGCCGAGCGGTCCGGCCCTGGCCTTCAGCCAGTCGCCCCTCTCCCTGAGCGAAAGCCGCGGTCTCCTGCAACTCATCAATCCGGATGAGCGCAGCCTGCAACTGCAGCTGCAGGTGTTTCCCGTGGTTCAGCAACAGGGGCGCAACAGTGCTGCGCTGGCGCCGCTGCCGCCCGAACAGGCGGAGCAGCTGATCCGGCTGCGGCCCACCCAGTTTCGCCTCGCCCCCGGGGCGAGCCGCACCATTCCCTACACCGTTCTTGACCCCAGCCGCGATTTCTTCCTATGTGGCGTCTCGCTTCAGGGATTGTTCACCGTGCGGGTCTGCTCCCGCTGGCGCTCGGCGCCATCAGCCTCGGCTGCGGACAAAGCGCTTTAGCCCAGATCTATCTGTCTCCGAGCCAGCAATTTCCGCAGGGATCGCGGGTCTCGATCGACCTGGGGGGGCTGCGCTGCAACGCCGATGGCGGCGCCCTGCCCAGCCTGTCGCTCTCGGCCGGGGCCTACCCCGACCAATGGGGCAACAACGTCAACGTGGCCCCCAACGCCAACAACAACAGCATTGGCAGCCAGAGCAGCCTGCTGGCCCTGGTCACGCTCAACATCCCGCTGGCCACCAGTCGCAGCGAGTTCAGCTGTCAGGCCCTGCTCAAGGACGCCCAGATCAAGGCCCGCACCGACAACCTGCGCCAACTGGTCGAAGAGAACGTGATCACCGAAAGCCAGTACCACAAGGCGCTGCGGAGCCTGTTCGGCTCGCAGCTGGGCGGCGAGGGCCAGGCCGCCGAGGCCCCACCCCAGGGCAGCAGCGTGGTGGTGAGCTCAACGGGCCCAGACCCGAGGGATCTGGGCCAGGCAGGTGGTGGCCGCCCCCGACAGCCGTGAGCGGCGCATGGCCCAAGCGGGCTGCAAACCGCAGGCGGCCCACTGCACGGCGCCCGTGCCGTAGCGGCGGTTGAGGCCGTCGATGACGGCCATCAGGCGCTCGCGGCGGCGCTGCTGCTCAAGGGTGATTGGCACCAACAGATGGTGCTGCAGCAGGTCATCGGGTTGCAGCTGCTGCATCAGCACGCCGGCCTTGACCAGGGGCTTGCGGGGCCGAAACAGCCGCTCGGCCAATGGCAGGGCGGCCGCCAGCAGCACGGCGGTGTCGTTGCTGGGCACGGGCAGGGTGACGGTGGCCGAGGCGCTGTAAAAGCTGGCCGCCGCAAAAGGGCTGCTGCGGGCAAACACGGTGATCGTGCCGGCCCGCTGCCGCTGCTGCCGCAGCTTCTCAGCCGCCCGCACCAGGTAGGTGGCCAGGGCCTGACGCAACTGATCCAGGCTCTGCACCGGCTGGCTGAAGCTGCGGCTGACGCAGGTCTCCTGCTTGGCCGGCGGCACCTGCACCAGGGGCAGACAGGCGATGCCGCGCAACTCCTGCTGCAGCCGCAAGCCCACAACGCCGCACTTGCGCCGCAACTCGCCGGCCGGCAGATCGCGCAGAGCCCGAGCATCGGCCACCCCACGCAAGCGGCACCAGCGCGACAGACGCCGGCCGATGCCCCAGACGTCCTCAATGGCGATGCTCGCCAGCAGAGCATCGAGGTCGCTCTCGGCAGTGAGATCGAGCACACCGCCGCGGCGCGGATCGGCCTTGGCCGCCTTGTTGGCGATCTTGGCCAGCACCTTGGAGTCGGCGATGCCCACAGCCACCGGCAGCCCCAGGTGGCATTGCACCTGGCGGCGCAGGGCCCGCCCCCAGGCGCTGAGGTCGCCGCCCTTGGCAGGGCGATGCAGCAGGCCAAAGGCCTCATCGATGGAATAGATCTCCAGCTCCTCGACCCAGCGCTCCAGGGTGCTCATGAGCCGCTGGCTCATGTCGGCATACAAGGCGTAGTTGGAACTGCGCACCACCACCCCCTGGTGCTCGAGCTGACGGCGCACCTTGAAATAGGGCGTGCCCATGGCGATGCCCAGGGCCCGGGCCTCGGCACTGCGCGAGACGATGCAGCCGTCGTTGTTCGACAACACCACCAGCGGACGCCCCAGCAGGGACGGATCCACCACCGCCTCGCAGGAGGCATAAAAGTTGTTGCCGTCGATCAACACCGTGGCGAGGGCCATGGGGTCTCAACCGCGGCGAATCACATGGCGCGCCACCCCCAACAGCTGGTGGTCGCCATCAGGCGCCAGCGGCAGCAGCGGATAGGCCGGATGAGCCGCCGCCAGGGCCAGGCCACCGCCAGCGCGCACCAGGCGCTTGACGGTGAAGCCATCGGCCAGGCGGGCCAGCACCACATGGCCGGGTCGGGGGTCCAGCCCGCAATCAACCAGCAGCAGGTCACCATCGTCGATGCCCGCGCCCTGCATCGACGGACCGCTGACCCGCAGCAGCAGCGTGCAACGGGGATCGCGCACCAGCAGAGCCGCCAGGTCAACACCAACCACTGGCTGACCACCTTGAACAGCCGGCTCACAACCTTGAACAGCCGGCTCGCCACCTTGAACAACTGGCTCGCCACCTTGAACAGCCATCGCGCCCCGCACCAGCAGCCATGGCCACACTAGTACATTTGAACCAGTCAGGCAGGGGTGACGGTCGACGCCGGCGGCGCCAGGCTGACGCCAGAGATCGCGACAGCCAATGCCCTCACGCCAAGCGCTTGCCGCCCTGCTGGTCGCCGGCGCCGCCCTCACCCAGGCGAACGGCGCCAGCGCCGAAGAGGCGATCCGGGCCCGCTTCCTGTGCCTGGGCCGCTTTGACGCCACCAACGTGACAGCCCTGTTTTTCAACCAGGAGCCCAGTGAAGTGGTTCTCCTGGTTGGCAGCGAAGGCGCCACCCGACTGCCGCAACAACGCTCGGCCGACGGGGGACGCTACGGCAACGACAACGAGGAGTTCTGGGTCAAAGGCGATCAGGCGACCTGGAAGAAGGGGAGCGCCCCCGCCATGACCTGCAAAGCCGGCTCCAGCGGGATTAGTTCAGGCTCCCCGGCGCCCACTCGGTGATCAGCCGCTCAAGCCTGACCAGCTGATAGCGGTTGTGCTCACTGGGATGGTGCTCATAACGCAGGCGCAATTCCCGCAGCTGCGCCTCCAGAGCGTTCAGAACGGGATGGTTGCTGTTCACGCGCCCGAATCAACGAGACAAGCAAATCTTAAGCGAAAAAGAAGAAATCCGCCCGGCCGGCCCCGGACAGCGGTAACAACTGGCACCAAAACCAGGCAAAGTCGCACGATTCGTCATCAACACCATGGGCCTGCAACCCGCCGACAAGCGCCAACCCTCACCCCTGGTGGTCAAGCTGCAGATCGCCGGGGTGGTGTTTGCACCGATGCTGCTGCTGGGCCTGTGGCTGCACCGTCAGGGGTTCTGGTAGCCAGCGGCAGAGGCGCCGCGCTGCAGGTGGTGCACCGCATGGATCACCACCCCCCAAACGAGCAGATGGGGATCGTCACCATCGAGACGCAACGGCGCAATCGCCGGATCGGCCGCGACCAGCCGCCAGCGAGGCGCACGCCCCTCCAGGCGGCGCAACAGGAACTGGCCGGCATGCACCACCACCACGGTGGAACCGCGACGGGGCTCGACGCTGCGATCGACCACCAGCAGGTCGCCATGGTGAATGCCGGCAGCCGCCATGGCATCGCCCTGCACGCGCAGAAAGAAGGTGGAACTGGGACGGGGCACCAGGGCGACATTGAGATCGATCGATGCCTCGACGTAGTCGGCAGCAGGACTGGGAAAACCTGCCGCAACCGCCTCCAGAGCGAGCGGCAGAAGACATGGGTCGACGCCCACCAGCGGCGGCCCCAGCAGCTCCAGATCCGGCAACACAGGCTCTCGCCCGAACCACTGAAACAGTACATCCGTTCGCCTCTTCTGAGGCGGTTGCGTTTGGTCGCCGTCGCAGCGGTTGCGTCGGGGCAGTGGCGTCGGGGCAGATCGGTGGCGCGGTGATCAACCGCGGCGC
>CAYFMB010000052.1:0-9878 GCA_964344095.1 uncultured Klebsiella sp. | reverse complement strand
GCTGATGCGACAGCTCACCCCCTCGGGCGAGAGGTAATCGCCCAGTTCGAGGCCATAGATCAGAAAGTCGGTCTCGATGTTGTGCAACCGCGGCGCAATGCCTAGATCGCTGGTGTACACAAACGGCCGCAGGTAGACCGGACAGGTCGGCCTGTTGGCCTGCAGAAATGCCGTGATGGCTTCATGAATCGTGCTTTCGCTGAGATCGGTCAGCAGCAAACGGGCGCTCTGGCTCAAGCGACGGGCATGACGATCGGCCCGAAACAGCAGGATCTCGCCTGGATCAGCCGGATTCGGCAGAGCCCGCATGCCGCCAAAGGCACCGGTGCCGTAGTGCAGGGCGTGGGTGGCCACCGAGAGGGTGGCTTCGGCAAAAGGCACACAGCGGCCGCCGAACCAGGCATAGGGCAGAAACTGATGCATGGTGCTGCGGCTCGGGTCGGCGGCTGATCAGGCCTGAAGTGCACCGATCTTCTCACTGCAGCCGTGAGACCCTGCGCCGGCAAGGATGGCTGCATGCACAGGCTTGCCGCTCAACCCGGACGTCACGACCCTGCCGATGCCGGCGCCCTAATCGAGCAGGAGCCGGCACCGGTGCTGGTGCTGAGCAGCGCCGACACCGACCTGCAGCTGCTGGCCGAACTGAACCGTTCACAGCCGCAGCTGCTGGGCTGTGCCATGCGGGCTCTCAACCTGGCCGCCCTAGCCACGCCCGCCAGCGTTGATCACTACGTCACCACCACCGTCTCGCAGGCCCAGCTCGTGGTGGTGCGCCTGCTCGGCGGACGCGGTCACTGGAGCTACGGGCTCGAGCAGCTGCAGCTGTGGGCTCAGCGCGGCCCAGGTCAGCTGCTGGTGCTGGCAGGCACTCCAGACGAGGACAGCAATCTTTGTGCCCTGAGCTCGGTTGAGACCAGCCTGGCAGCGGGCCTGTCACGCTGCTGGCGCGAGGGCGGGCCCCAGAATCTGGCGCTGGTGCTGGGAGCTGTAGCCCGGTTGCTGACTGGTGAGGAACCTGATCCCCCAGTGCCGGTCCCCCAGGCTGACCCGTTGCCCCACGACTGGCGCGACGAACCCGGCCCCCGCGTTGGGGTGGTGCTGTACCGCGCGCTGCTGCAGGCCAGCGACACGCTCTGGATGGACGCGCTGCTGGGCGCCCTGCGGGCCCAGGGACTCTGCCCACGTGCCCTTTGGGTCAGCGGTCTGCGCGATGCCGCAGTGGCCCAGGGTGTTGGCCATCTGTTTGCCCGTGAGCAGGTGGAGGCCGTGCTTTGCGGCACCTCCTTCGCCTCAGTGCAGTTTGAGGAGGCGAGCCTGGGGGCCCCGCTGTGGGATCAGCTCGATGTGCCGGTGTTGCAGGTGTTGGCCAGCACGCAAAGCAAGGCCAGCTGGACCGCCAGCAGCATCGGACTGAACCCGCTCGATTTGAGTCTGCAGGTTGCTCTGCCCGAGCTTGATGGGCGTTTGACCACCCGCATCGGCGCCTTTAAAGAGGTGGTGCCCCCCGATGACGCCAACGATTGCGGCAGCGACCTTGGCACGGCACTGCACCGCTATCAACCCGATCCAGAGCGTCTAGCCTGGATTGCCCAGCTCTGCCAGCGCTGGATCAGCCTGCGGCAGACCCCCGCCTGTCAGCGCCGGGTCGCTCTGGTGCTGGCCAATTACCCGACACGCAACAGCCGGCTGGCCAACGGCGTCGGCCTCGACACACCCGCCAGTACAGCGCTGATCTTGCAGTGGTTGGCAGCAGCGGGATACCGCCTCAGCGACACTGCCGACGATTGCCCCGCCTGGCCTGAGAGCGGCGATGCTCTGATTGCAGCGCTGTTGGCAGGACGCACCAACGATCCTGAAAGCGAGCACCGTGCGGCCCTGGCTCAGCTGCCCCTCGCGATCTACGAGCAGTGGTACACCACACTGCCGGACCAGGGTCGGCAGTTGATCGAGCAGCAGTGGGGCCCCCCTGACGCCGACCCCAGCCTGGTCAGCGCCGACGACGGCAGCAGCGCCTTTGTCATCAACGGCCTTCGTTATGGCCACATCACAGTGCTGATTCAGCCAACGCGGGGGTACGACCGCGATCCAGCCCTGAGTTACCACAGCCCCGATTTACCGCCGACCCACGCCTATCTGGCCCAGTATTTGTGGCTGCGCCAGAGCTTTAACGCCCAGGCAGTCGTGCACGTGGGCAAGCACGGCAACCTCGAATGGCTCCCGGGCAAGGGTCTAGGGCTGTCACCCTGCTGCTTCCCCGAGCTGGCACTGGGGCCGATGCCCCACCTTTACCCGTTCATCGTCAACGACCCCGGCGAAGGCTCCCAGGCCAAGCGCCGCAGCCAGGCGGTGATCCTCGATCACCTCACCCCACCCCTGGGCCGGGCTGGCCTGCACGGCCCTTTGCTCGAACTGGAAGCCCTGCTCGATGAGTACTGGGAGACTCGCCAGCTGGGCGGCGAGCGCTGCCAGGCCCTGCGGCAACGGTTGGGGGGGCTGCTCGAGCAGCTGCACCTGCACACGCTTGCGTCACCGCTGGGCGCCGAGGACAGCTTGGATCAGCTGCTCGATGCAGCCGATGGCTATCTCTGCGAACTCAAGGAGGCCCAGATCAGGCTCGGCCTGCACACCTTTGGCACATTGCCCGAGGACGGGCGTGTTGTGGAACTGCTGCTGTGCCTGGCGCGTGCCCCCCAAAGCGGTTTGCCCGGCCTGGTGCAAGCTCTGGCGCAGGACATGCAGCTCGGTTTCGACCCGTGGGCTGACCCCGACGAGGCCCTGCTCAGCAGCCTGGATCAGGAGAGGCTTGGCGCTCTGCAGAACACCGAGGCCGCAGCCCTCCGCTGCGTCGGTGATGGTGTTGCCTTGCTGGAATCTGAGGCTCTGCAGCTCTGCGCTGCCGCCTGGCATGGACGCCCCTTGCCACCTGCTGGCCCGATCAGCCAACGCTGCCTGGAGCATCTGCAGCAACAGCTGATTCCGCGACTGCGGCAATCGGCCGCAGCAGAGCGCAGCGCTCTGCTGCGCGGGCTGGCTGGACGCCGCATCAGCGCCGGACCTTCAGGCGCACCGACACGGGGCCGACCTGATCTGTTGCCCACGGGGCGCAACTTCTACAGCGTCGATCTGCGCGGCTTGCCCAGCGAAACCGCCTGGGACCTGGGTCGACGCAGTGCCGAGCTGCTGCTGGAACTCCATTTGCAGGAGCAGGGCGAGGATCTACGCACTCTGGCGCTCTCAGTCTGGGGCACCGCCACGATGCGCAATGGCGGTGAGGACATCGCCCAGGCCCTTGCGCTGATCGGTGTGCGCCCGGTCTGGGATGGGCCGAGCCGGCGTTTGGTGGACCTTGAGCTGATTCCCCTGTCGCTGCTTGACCGCCCCAGGGTCGATGTGACCCTGCGCATTTCGGGGTTGTTTCGTGATGCATTCCCCCAACTGGTTGGCTGGTTCAACCGGGGCTGCGCGCTGGTGGCTGCAGCCGATGAAGCGGACGCCGACAACCCATTGGCAGCCGCCGCGCGGCGGGAAGGGCACATGGCCCGGGTCTATGGCAGCGCCCCAGGGGCTTATGGCGCCGGCCTTCAGGGTCTGATCGATAGCGGTCAGTGGGAGCAGCGCAGCGATCTGGGTGAAGCGTTTCTGAACTGGAGCAGCTGGTGTTACGACGGTGAGACCGGATCGATCGAGGCCAGGGCCGATCGCAGTGGGCTGGAGCAGCGGTTGCGGCAGGTGCAGGTGGTTCTCCACAACCAGGACAACCGCGAGCACGATCTGCTCGATTCAGACGATTACTACCAGTTCCAGGGTGGACTGAGCGCTGCGGCCGAGGCGTTGCAGGGCAAGGCACCGGCGGTTTGGTTCGCCGATCATTCAAGACTGCAGCGACCCCGTGTGCATCGCCTCGAGAAGGAGATCGACAAAGTGCTGCGCAGCAGAGTGCTCAACCCACGCTGGATCGAGGCCATGACTCGCCATGGCTACAAAGGCGGTTTCGAGATGGCCGCCAGCCTCGATTACCTGTTTGCCTACGACGCGAGCACGGGGCGAATGCCCGACTGGAGCTATGGCGCCATCCAGCAGGCCTGGCTCGAGCAGGCGCCTGTGCGCCAGTTTCTTGAGCGCAGCAACCCCTGGGCCCTGCGCGACATGGCCGAGCGGCTGCTCGAAGCCCACAACCGCAGGCTTTGGGAAGGAGCCTCAGCCGACCAAGTGGAGCGGCTGAGGCAATTGGTTCTCGACAGCGAGGCCTTGACCGAGGGAGCCTGAGCGCTCAGCCGCGCAGGTCCTTGGCCATCGACTTGAACGGGTCGATGTCACCAGGCTTGCCGCTCTGCTGGGTGAAGGCAGGCTGGCTGCTGGCGGATTGCTCCTCTTTCTGCTTCTTGATGGCCGCAGTGCCACCGGGCACGTTCACGCCGACGGCTGATCCCTTCATGCGCTGCTCGAGCTCAGCCTGGCTGAGTTGCTGTGCAAAGGTCTTCTTGACAGGCTTGGGCACACCGCCGGTCAGATTGACGCTTTCATCGGTCGTCCTGGTACCGCCCAGGCCATCGCTCATCTTTTCGAGCTTGGCTTCCATCGAGGCCACCTCGGCCACCATCTCCTTGTTGCCGGGGCTATCAAGGGTGCCGGGGAAGGTGTGGCGAATCGTGTTCGATCGCTTCATGAACGACACATCACCCAGGCTGCTCGAGGCTTCTGGCTCAAGGAAGTAGGTGTTGTCCTGCTTTTTGGGGGCGTTGGCCTCAGCCGCACTAGAAGCGGCCTTGGCACCGAGCAGACGATCGAACAGACCCATCGGCGAGGCAGGGAAAGCTCGACAAACCCTAGCGGCCGCAGAGGTCATGGCCATGGGTATCCGTACCACAACTCTGCAAAAGTCCGCGTTGGCTCAGATCGCGGGCAATCGCCTCACACACCAGGGGGCTGGGCTGCCAGCGGGCAGTCATGCTGTAGTCGTACCAGGTTTCGGCGCCGTCAAAGCCCAGGCGTGCGGCACTGGCGATCAGGCGCGCAAACGGCAGGCGGTAGCGCCCTGGGTGGGCCAGGACTGCCAGGCCGTCGGCTGCATGAATGGCCTCCACGACAGCCTCGGCCCGCAACGCTTCACCCACCTGACTGACGCCCTGGCTGTAGGGCGCGAGGCTGGGGTGGTGGGCACCAAAGCCCAGCGCCAACACATGCACGAGGCAGCCATCGAGCAGGGCGCTGATCTCGATGCCGCGCCACAGCCGGGGAACCCTGTCGCCACTGGCAGCAGCTGCCTCAAAGGCACGCAGGACAGGCTCGTAGGCCCTGGTGCTGTGGTGATCGGTGATGGCGAGGTGCTCCAGGCCGATGCTCAGAGCCTGTTCGGCCAGCTGGCGGGGGCTGAGGCTGCCGTCACTGCAATGGGTATGGCAATGAAAGTTGAGGCGGGTCGGGCAGCACTGGGCCGTGACGCTCGCGAGCACCGCTCTGAGCGGATGGTCGTGACGCTGCGCCGCTGCCATGCCTTCAGGATGGCGCGCCGGCGACCTCGGCGGCCAGGCGTTCGGCCCGCAGCCTGCGCCAGCGGGCATAGAACTGAATAGACGCGGCCATGAACACCACCAAGCCAACGATGAACCAGGTGGCGGCGCCTGTCGGGAACTGGTTCTTGAACACCACCAGCATCACCACGATCACCAACAGCAGAGTCGGCAGTTCGTTGAGCGCGCGCAGCTGTCGGCCGCTCCAGGTGCACACACCGTGTTGCAACTGCCCCATGAGCCGGTAGCAGAACCAGTGGTAGACCAGCAGGGCGGCCACAAAGCCGAGCTTGGCGTGCATCCAGCCCTGGTGCAGCCAGGCGGGGTTGACGCTCAGCAATCCCACAGCGCAGACCACCGCAACCACCATGCCGGGGGTGGTGATGATGTTGGCCAGGCGCCGCTCCATCAGCCCGTACTGCTGCGTGAACGCGCTCTGCAGCTCGGGCGCCAAGTCTTCAGCTTCGCGGTGGTAGATGAACAGCCGCACCAGATAGAACAGGCCGGCGAACCAGACGACCACGCCAACGATGTGGAGGGTCTTGAACCAGAGATACGCCTCAGGGGGCCAGGTCAGGGCCAGGGTCATGGCGCGGGTGGGGGCGGTGGCAGCAGTGGCGGCAGGCTAGGGGCCGCTGTGTTCGGCCGTCTGGGTGCCGGCACCGCAAACTGCGCTGCCAGGGCTGAACGGCGCGCGTCCGCCGTTGCCGGGTCGAGATCCCAGAGGCTTTCGTAATAGAAGTAGGCAACACCGAGACCCTGAGCCCGAGCAGCCTGGCTCTGGGCCAGCACCAGATCGAGCGGCACCGGTTTGTTGCGCTGCCCGGTCATGACGGCGATGCCCGTCGGGATGCGCTCGCGACTCTCAAGCACCTCAGGGCGGCTCAGATGGGGCACATAGCTGTTGAGATCGGAGCGGTAGATCTGGATGAGCAGTTCGTCAGCGATGCCCTGCCTGACCCAGCTGAGCCAGTCCTGGAGCTGCAGCTTGTAGGCAAAGTCGTAATAGTTGGGAGAAATCGAGAACAGTGCCGCCGGTTGCACCTGCCGGACAGCTTGTTTGAGCCGCTTCATGAAGGCGGTGATCCGGGCGGCGCGCCATTGCACCCAGGCCGGGTCAGCCTCGTTGGCCGGCGGAAGCTTGCCGGTCTCCTTGCGGTACAGCGCTGTGGTGTAGGCGTCATAGCCAAAGGCCCGCGGCAGGCTCATGTGGTCGTCGAACTGAATGCCATCGACGGGGTAAGTGGTCACCACCTCCAACACCAGATCGGTGATCAGCTGCTGCACCTCGGGTCTGAACGGGTTGAGCCAGGCGACCTCACCAGCAGCGCTGATCGAGGTGCGCTCTCCCGTGCGGGTCTGGGTCAACCAGTCGGGATGTCGCCGCGCCAGCTCCGCATGCAGCGACACCATGAAACCGAACTCGAACCACGGGATCACAAGCAAGCCCTGGCTGCGGGCCTCATCGGTCAGTTCGGCCAGAACGTCCTGACCCTGCAGACCGCGAATCTCGAAGTCCTGAAAACCGCGGCTGCGTGTGACGGCGCTGGGGTAATACGCCGTGCCGTCGTTCCAGACGACGACATAGATCGTGTTGAACTGCAGCGCGGCCAGGTGGGCCACTGCTTGGCGCATGCGCGCCCGATCCCGCAGCACCGCCATGTCGTTGGCGGTCATCCAGACACCGCGAATCTCGCCTTGCGCCTGGGCGGATCGTGGCGCTGCAGCCTCAGGGCTCTGGGCTCGCCCTGCTGGTGCCAGACCGGTCAAGGCCAGTCCCAGCAGCAGCAGCAACCCGATGCCTGAGCCGATTGTCTGTCGCCTCATCGCGGCAACACCTGACGCCAACCGTCGTGCTCGAGAAGCTGCAAGGGGGTCGCAAACAGAGCGCTCAGGGGTTCGGCCTGGAGCAGGGCAGCGCTAGGCCCATCGGCGATCAGTTGTCCGCCCTTCAGCAAGAGTGCGCGCTGGATCTCCGGCAGGATCGTCTCAATTTGGTGGGTGACCAGCAACAGCGTTGTACCGCCCTGGGCCAACTGGCGCAGTCTGGCCAGCAGCTCGAAGCGAGCCCGCAAATCGAGTCCATTGGTGGGCTCATCGAGCACGAGCACCTCGGGCTCGTGGATCAGGGCGCGCGCCAGCAGCACCCGGCGGCGCTGACCATCGGACAGTTCAGCGAAACGGCGCTCGGCGATGGCCTCGAGCTGATGCTCCTGCAACAACTGAGCGGCCCGGTGGTGCTGCTCGAGGCTCACCTGGTGGTGGCGGCCCAACCCCACCGCGCCCACAAACGCTGACACCAACAGATCAAGCGGGCTCAGGCTCGGGTGACAGCGCGCTTCGAGATCGCTGCTCAGCACGCCGATGCGGCGGCGTAGATCACGCAACCGCACCGTCTCCGAACCGAAGATGCGCAGCATTGAGCCCGGTTTGACCACGGGATACAGCTCGCGACAGAGCAGCCGGATCAATGAACTCTTGCCGGAGCCGTTTGGCCCCAGCACGACCGTGTGTTCGCCCAGGTTGAGCTGCAGAGTCAGACCCTCGAACACCGGCCTGCCACCGAGCCAGGCCTCCACCTGCTCGAGTTCGAGATAAGGCGCCACCATTGCTCAATCCTGGCGGCAATGGTCGCTGTGGTCCAGATGGGCCTGAGCCCTGGTGCGCACGGCCGCGAGCTCCTCGGAAGGCAGTTTTTCGAGTTGTTTCATCACCAGGGCCATGCGCGGGTTGCGGCGCATCTGCTCTTGGTGGCGCGCCAGAAAATCCCAGTAGAGGCTGTTGAACGGGCAGGCATCGGGCCCGCTCCGCTGCTTCACGTTGTAACGGCAGCCCTTGCAGTAGCTGCTCATGCGGTTGATGTAGGCCCCACTGGCGGCATAGGGCTTGCTGGCCAGCAGACCGCCGTCGGCAAACACCCCCATGCCGATCACGTTGGTCTGCATCACCCAGTCGAACCCGTCGATGAACTGGCGGTGAAACCAGCCCGTGAGCGCCTGCGGGTCCAGACCGGCCAGAAGGCCGTAGTTGCCCAGCACCATCAACCGTTGAATGTGGTGGGCATAGCCCGTGGCTTTGACCTCGGCCAGCACGGTGTCGAGGCAAGCCATGCCGCTGCCGCCCAGTTGCTCGAGCCAGATGGGCAGGGGGCGATCAGCCCTGAAATGGTTGCGCTGCGGGTAATCGGGCCCAAACCACCAGTACAGGCCATGGGTGTACTCACGCCACCCCAGGATCTGCCGAATCACCCCTTCGAGGCTGGCTAGAGGCGTGCCGCGCTCTAGACCCGCCTGCTCCAACCGCTCGATCACCTCCAGCGGGTGCAGCAAGCCCACGTTGAGGTAGGGCGAAAGCAACGCATGCCACAGGGTCGGTTGACCGCTGACCATGGCGTCCTGATACGGACCGAAGCCATCGAGCCGGGTGGCAATGAAGTGCTCCAGCACCGCCAACGCCTGCTCACGGTTCACAGCCCAGCCAAACGGTTCCAGATCCCCTGGCAGCGGTAGCTGGTCGGATGCGTTCCGTTCGTGGTCCAGACCTTTGACCTTGGCGATCACCTCGCGGGTGATGGCATCGGGCTCAAACCAGAGCGGCTCTGGCCCTGCCAGGCCCTTGGGCGGTGCCTTGCGGTTGTCGTGGTCGTAGTTCCATTGGCCACCCAGTGGCTCACCCTCAGCAGCCATGAGGACGCCAAAGCGGCGGCGCCCCTCGCGGTAGAACAGCTCCAGGCGCAGCTGTTTGTAGGGCCTGGCCCAGGCGGCGAAGTCCTCGCGGCTCCACAGAAAGGCGTTGGAGTGATGCCAAACCAACTGGGGCAACGTCGGCTGCTCGCCAGCCGATGCCGCGCTTTGCCACAAGCGGGTGATCGCATCGCGAAACGGTCGCTCGGCCGGCTCCATCACGTGCAGCTCGGTGATGCCGTGCTCGCGGCTCCACTGCCGCAGGGCCTCGCTGAAGCTGCTCGACTCGATGCTGTCAACCTGCCAGCCCGCCTGAACGAGCTCGACGGCAAAGTGGCGCATGGCGCTCCACACCAGCACCAGCTTTTGGCGGTGGTAAGCGCGCCAGGCCAGCACACCCGTGCTCTCGATCAGCAGCACCCGGCAGCGACGGCGGTCCTGCGCGGCCAGCGCCGCCTGCTGCTGCGACAGCTGGTCGCCAAGGATCCAAACGCCTCTGCTCATGCGGCCGCCTCGTCGGTAAAGCGGCAGGCCCGGCGGGCCACTGCGGTCGCATAACCCCGCTCCACCGGTCCCGCGATCGGCGTCAAAGCACCGCCGCGGCAGTCGATGGCCAGGCGCTCATGGCGCCCCTGCTGGTCGCTCACCCGCAGCCGCAGCAACCAGGGGTAGGACCCGCTGCGCT
>CAYFMB010000051.1:0-10191 GCA_964344095.1 uncultured Klebsiella sp. | reverse complement strand
TGTTGAGCGAATTGGGGTGGATCATCCCGTAGAGATCGCTCACCTTTTTGTCTTCGTCGGCCAGGATCGGGTAGTCGACGGTCGTGTTCTGGGTCTCGTTGATGTCACAGATCCAGCCTTTGTGGCTCTCGGCCGAGTCGACGCTGAGGGCGATGGTTTTGACGTTGCGCTTCTCCCACTCGCTGCGCAGGCGTGAGACCTCACCCAGTTCGGTGGTGCACACCGGGGTGTAGTCGGCGGGGTGGGAGAACAACACAACCCAGCTGTCACCAGCGAAGTCGTAGAGGTTGATCGGACCCAGCTGGGAATTCTGGGTGAAGTCGGGCACGGTGTCGCCGAGTTGCAGAACCATCGAAGGCTTTGCCAAGTCCATTGATGCTGGCATAGCCGATCGGGAATTGGGGGTATTGCCGGATCGGCTGTTCAGGGTTCGCGCTCCAGCAGCACGCACGGCAAGCCTGCGGCCCTGGCGCCGTCCTGGTCTTCGGGGCTGTCACCGATGTGCCAGGCCTCTTGGCGCTCCAGCCCCAGCGCCTTCAGAGCCAGGTCAAACGGTTTCGGATCCGGTTTGGCCGCTCCGGCTTCGCTCGATACCACCACCGCATCGAACCAGGGCCTGAGCCCCAGCTCCTCCAGCAGCCCGTGCAGTCGGCGATCAAAGTTGCTCACCACCGCCAGCTTGAGTCCGTCCTCGCGCCAGCGCTGAAGTTGAGCTTCAACGTCGGGGTAGACCCGCCAGCAGCTGCCTTGGGCAAAGTGATCAAACAGGGCATGACGCAGGCTCAGATCGGGCGCTGGTGCGCCGATGGCCGCAAAGGTTTCGGCAATGCGCTCGCCCCACCACTGGCGCTCGGCCGCCTCCAGGGCGTCGTGATCGAGCGGGCCGAAGGCCAGCGCCGGCGCCTGCCGGTAGATCATCGGGAAGGTGGCGTCGATGGCGGCGGCGCTGACGGCCAGTCCATGCGCCTCAGCGACAGCGGCATAACCCTCGCCGACCGACTGTCGCAGCGTGATCAGGGTGCCCATGGCGTCGAGCAGCAGGCCCTTGGGCCGGCGCCAGGTCTGGGTCGCGGCAGAGGCTGGGTCCTGCATCGTCACCAGTCGCTTAACCATCCTGCTGCCACCTTGAGGCGGTGACCACGTCCGGGCAGGCGGGTCAGGTAGGCCAGCCTGCGCAGCTCGAACGCGGCACGGCCAGCCAAGGTCACTCCACTGCCGGTGATGCTGGCCTCCTGACGGCCGAGGCTGATCATTTCGCCCAGATCGCGGAAGGCAAAGGTCTGCAAGCTCTCGCCCCGGGCGGCATGCATCAGGTTCGCGGCCAGGCAGTCGGCCTGTTGGAACGCCACCTGGGCGGTGCTGGGCAGGCTGCCGCCCTCGTTGTCGTCGAGCTGGGCCACATCGCCGATGGCGAAGAGGTCCTTGGTGCCAAGCACGCGCAGCTCGGCACTGCAGCGCAGGCGACCCCGGTCAGCGGCGTCGGGCTCAGGTCGAATCGCCGGAGGCTGGCAGCGGATGCCGGCGGTCCAGATCACACCATCCACGGGCAGCCGTTCGCCCTGGGGGCCCAGGATCAGGTGATCACTGCCCACGGCCTTGACCGGCGTGTTGGTGCGCAGGCGCACGTCGCGGCGCTGCAGGGCCGCCAGGGCCTGGTCTCGGTTGAACGCCCGGCTGCCGGGCAGCAGCTCCGCACCTTGTTCCAAGAGCTCGATGAGCGCTGTGCCCGCGAGCAGGTCGGCCAGTTTGCAGGCCAGTTCCACGCCGCTGGCACCCGCTCCCACCACCGCCAGTCGTTGCAGCGGTCTTTGCTGTTGTTTGAGCGCTGCGATCAGCCGCTGCAGCCGTTGCACATCGGCCAGGCTGCGGAAGCTGAGGCTGTGCTCGGCGACCCCGGGGATGCCGAAGCTCGCCGTGCTCGAGCCGCTGGCGATCACGGCCTGGCTGTAGGGCAGCGTTCGGCCGCTGGCGGTCTGAATCCGGTGGCCGTCGGTATCGACCTGAGTCACGCGATCCCGCAGCCAGGCCACGCCCCGACCGGCCAGCAGCGCGTCATAGCTCGGGGCAATCTCCCAGCTGCGCAGCTCCTGGCTGAGCAGCTCGTAGAGCAGCGGTAAAAACAGAAAGCGTTCATTGGGCTCGATCAGCAGGATCGGCGGATGCCCGCTGTGCTCGGCCAGAGCCAAGGCGGTATAGAGGCCGCCGAAGCCCCCGCCCACGATCACCACGGGATCGTTTGCCACTGTGGCCATGCGGTGGCTGCCCGGCTGCTGCGTTGAACCCTAACGACGGGCTCGCTTCAGGGGCGATGATGGGCTGATGCTCAGTGCCGCAGCCACGCCCCTGCCCGCCGACGTGCGCGGCGAGCCACTCGTGTTGGACGCGGCACGCGCTCTGTTGGCGTCCAGTTCACCGCAGGACCGGCTCGCTTGGGCACAACAGACCTTTGGTGACGGCTTCGCTCTGACCACCAGTTTTGGCATTCAGGCGGCCGTGCTGCTGCACATGGTGAGTCAGCTAGGCGAGCGCAGTGGTCAACCCGTGCAGGTGATCTGGGTTGATACCGGCTATCTCCCCCCCGAGACCTATCACTACGCCGATCAGCTGGTGGAGCGGCTGCAACTGCGGCTGCATGTGGCCCAGGCGGCCGTGAGCCCCGCCCACATGGAGGCCCGCCATGGCCGCTTGTGGGAGAGCGGCAACGTTGAGGACCTCGAGCTCTATCACCGCATTCGCAAGGTGGAGCCCCTTGATCGCGCCCTGACCCAACTCCAGGTGCGCTGCTGGGCTAGTGGCGTGCGCGGCAGTCAGACCGATCACCGCGCCGCCATGCAACCGCTCGATCCCGTGCGGGGCCGCTGGTCGTTGCGCCCGGTGCTCACCTGGACCAAACGCGACGTCTATTACTACATGCAGGAGCACGACCTGCCCCAGCATCCGCTGTTCGAGCAGGGCTACTCAACAGTGGGCGACTGGCACTCCAGTGGGCCTGACGATGGCAGCGTCAGCGGCCGCGCCACCCGCTTTGGCGGTCTAAAGCAGGAGTGCGGCATCCACTTGCCTGGGCTCATGGGCGAGGGCATCTGAGGTGTGCGGCGGGGAAGCCCGCTGGTTGCTGATCGGCAACAGTCGCTGGCACTGGGCCGCAGACACAGCGGCAGGCCGTCGTTACTGGAGCGAACCACCCGCCGCTGCCGTGCTTGCGCAACCCCGCCAATGGGCGGCCGTGGGCCCAGTGCCCCCTGGGCTTGCTCAGGGCAGCCGCATCCAATTGGCCCAGATCCCACTGGCTGCTGCCCCGGCCTGGCTTGGCATCGATCGGGCGCTGGCTGGCCATGAGGCCTGGTGCCGCAGCCAAGGACCGGTGCTCGTGGCCGATGCCGGCACCGCCCTGAGCCTGACGCGGGTTGACCGTGCCGGACGCTTCGGCGGCGGGCGGCTGATGGCCGGCGCGGCCTTGCAATGGCGTGCACTGCATCAAGGCACCCAGGCTCTGCCGCCGCTGCAGCAGACCTCGCTTCTCGATGGCGCAGCCCAGCCCGCATGGCCGGCGGCCACCGAGGCGGCCATGGCGGTGGGTGTGCTTGAGGGTCTGGCCGGGGCGCTGCAGCGGGCTGCAGCTCAGCTGCAGCAACAGGAGCCTGGGCTGCGGCTGTGGCTCACCGGTGGCGACGGCCCAGCCTTGCTGCCGTTGCTCAAGCAGGACGGAGCCTGCTCCGGGCAACCCTGGCAACTGGCACCAGGCCTCTGCCTTGATGGGTTGGCGCGGGTGGCGGGCCTCAGCTCAGGCCCAAATCCTTGAGGATGTCGTCGGCCATGGTTTCGGCCTTGACCTTGGTGTAGGCCTTTTCGATGCGGCCTTCGGCGTCGACCACAAAGGTATGGCGCATCATGCCCATGTATTCCTTGCCCATGAATTTCTTGAGGCCGTAGCTACCAAAGGCCTCGGCGACGGCGCAGGGCTCGGGATCGCTCAGCAGGGTGAAGGGAAGGTCGTACTTGGCGATGAATTTGCTGTGGCTGGTTGCGCCGTCCTTGCTGATGCCCAGTACGGCGATGTTGTGTTGTTCAAAAGCGCCCCACTGATCGCGAAAGTTGCAGGCTTCCTTGGTGCAGCCCGGGGTGTCGTCTTTGGGATAGAAGTAGATCACGACGCGCTGACCGCGGAACTGGCTGAGGCTGACGGGCGCTCCGGCCTGATCGTTCAGGGTGAACTCGGGAGCGGCATCGCCTGGCTGCAGGGCCATGGGTCGTTGGGATCAGAATGGCGCGAGCCTAAGGGCCCCATTGGCTGAGCCGCAGCTCTGGTTTGTGCCCCCGCAGGCCCCTGATCCGGCTCTCGAGGTTTTGTGCGCTCAGGAGTGCCGCTGGGCAGAGGCGTTGCCGCCGTCCCGGCGGCACCTATTCGAACGCAGCCGCGCGCTGATGCGCGAGCGACTGGCTGTTGTGCTGGGACTGCCGCCGGCGCGGGTCCCGTTGCACAGTCCACCAGGGGCTCCGCCGCGCCTAGCCGAAGGCTGTGGCTGGGTCAGCCTCAGCCATGCGGCCGCGGCGGTGTTGATCGGCTGGTCAGCGCATCCTCTCGGGGTCGATCTCGAGTCGGCGGATCGGCAGCTCGACGCGGCGTCGCTGATGCAGCGGTTTTTCCCCGTGGCCGAGCAGGAGCAGCTGACGTCTCTGCCGCCCGAGCCCCTGCGGGCCGCCGTGCTGCGCAGTTGGCTGGCTAAGGAGGCGGCGATCAAATGGCGCCAGCGTTCGCTGGCGCAGGAGCTCCTGCACTGGTGCTTCGACCATGGCCGCGGCGAGCTGCGCCACTTAACTGATGGCACTGTGCTGCGGCCGCAGGAGGGGTGTGTGGCCCGTTGGCGCTGGGCTTGGGTGGGCTCTGGCGGGTCTGGGGCTCAGTCGCCTGGCGCTGCCCCATTAATTTGGCCGTTCAACGACGGTTGAACGTGCTGAAGGCCGTGCTCCGCTTGGCGCTGCCCCTGGCTGTGCTGCCGGCCGTGCTGTCACAGGCTGCCTGGGCTGCCCCTGTCGACGATCGCCAGGTCCTGCAGCGGTTTGCCAACACAGGGGCGATCACGAACCGAGCCCTAGAAGACGATCTGGCCCGCTCCAGCTGGTCGCGAACCGAGCTGCGCTCGGCCTTGGTGCGGGCCTATGGCCTCAGTGCCACCGGTGTGTCGCAGTTTCTGCGCACTCCAGCTGGGACTGCTCTGCTGCAGCGTCATCTGCTCTGGTGGTCGCCGGATCTGGCTCCGGAGGTACGCCTGGCCGCTCTGCGCGCAGCGATTGTTGCCGACAGTCGCGATGGCGCCATTTCATTGTTGGGGGTGGTCAAGGCCCTGCCGGTTCGCTTCGAGCTGCCGCGCAGCCCGTTGTCACAGCCCTCCGTCTCCGCAGCAGCGTGCGCTTGCCCGCTCGAATGCGGCAGCTCATCGCTGGCCCAGTTGGCGTTTCTGATCGCCTGCCTGCAGGCCGGAGCAACGGCAGCTCCAGCACCAACCCCGGCACCCTGACCCGGCAGCTAGCGCTGGGGCTAGCCGCGGCGACCGATCAGCAAGGTGTGACGCACGCGTTGTGGCAGTGCCTGACCCTGGCGATCGCGCAGCTGCTGCTCGAGCCAACGGCGCTGTGCTGCTTTGGGGAGCTGATCGCGCAGCAGTGCCGCATAGGGCTGATCGGCGCCGAACCAGCGCTGCAGCAACGCCGGCTGCAGGTCCAGCTGCAGGGGCTCCTCCCAGCTGTGCGGCTGGATCTCCCAGTCCAGGGCGCGCAGCTCGTTGGCCAGCTCG
The DNA here is from genome assembly GCA_964344095.1 of uncultured Klebsiella sp. Lineage (GTDB taxonomy): Bacteria > Cyanobacteriota > Cyanobacteriia > PCC-6307 > Cyanobiaceae > RGUW01. The sequence continues at coordinate 4,396 of CAYFMB010000051.1, read as the reverse complement.
GGGGCGTTGCGCTGCAGCCAGGCGGTTTCGGCCATGGCCAGCGTCTGCAGTGCTTCGGCAGTGATGCCACCGGCGCTGGCTGCGGCCATCGCTTTCGGCTCGCGCAGCTCCAGCAAGGCCCCGGCGGGTCCCAGCAGCGCCTGGCTCTGCAGCAAGCGCAGTTCGGCCTTGGGTGCAGCCAGCGCGGTGAGCTGCGTCAACCACTGCTCACGCACGGCAGGCTGGTCGCTCAGTTGGGGTTGCCGCGCGGCGATGCGTTCGAAGGCGCCCCTGAGCGGCGCCAAGCCCACCACAACAGCCGGTTGACGCAGGGTGTCTAGCAGTTGCAGCTGGGCCTGCAAACGCTGTTGATCGTCCGCGCTCTCGGTGCTGATCACCACCTGGCCTTCGGGGGTCTGCTGCAGTGGATCAAGGGCCCAGAGCAGCGAGCGGGCCGCCACGATCAGCACCCGCTCATGGCGCTGCCAGCTGGTGTTGTGCCAGAAGCGCTGCCGCAGGGCATCGAGCCGCTCACCTTCGGACACCGCCGCGCGGGCCAACCAGCGCGCCAGCTCCGGGTCGGCTGGGCTGGCGCTCAGCACCTCGGCCTGGTCCAGCGCGTTTTCAGCAGCGGCGGCCAGCTGGGCGGCTCGCCGCTGCTGCAGCCGGGCACGCAGCTGGCCTTCCCAGCCCTGGGCGGTGGGTTGCCAGAACACCTGGCCCTGCAGGCTGCTCGGCAGATACTGCTGGGCCACCCAGTGCTCGGCGTAGGCGTGGGGGTAGCGGTAACCGACGCCATCACCGAAGGCCTTGCCATCGCGGTTGGCATCGCGCAGATGGGCGGGGACCTGCTGGCGGTTGCTGGTGCGCACGCTCTTGAGCGCATCGAAGAAGCCGAGGACGCTGTTGCTCTTCTCGGCGCCTGCCAGGTAGAGGGCTGCCTGGGCCAGGGGATACAGGCCTTCGGGCAGACCCACCCGCTCAAAGGCGGCTGCGCAGGCCTCGACCACCACGATCGCCTGCGGGTCGGCCAGGCCAATGTCCTCGCCGGCGGCGATCAGCATGCGCCTGAAGATGAAGCGCGGGTTCTCGCCCGCTTCCACCATGCGCGCTAGCCAGAACAGGGCGGCATCGGCATCGCTGCCGCGCAGCGATTTGATGAAGGCGCTGATGGTGTCGAAATGGGCATCCCCCTGTTTGTCGTAAAGAACGGCCCGTTGCTGGATCGATTCTTCGGCGATGGCCAGGTCGATGGCGATCACCCCCGCGTCGTTCGGGGGTGTGGTCTCGACCGCCAGCTCGAGGGCGTTGAGCAAACTGCGGGCATCACCACCGGCCACGTCGACCAGGTGCTCGATGGCATCGGCGCTGACGGCAACGCGCCGGTTGCCATAGCCCCGCTCCGTGTCGGCGAGCGCGCGTTGCAGCAGCTGGCGCAGATGTTCCGGCTCCAGTGGCAGGAGCCGAAACAACCGCGAGCGACTCACCAGCGCCTTATTGACTTCAAAAAAGGGGTTTTCGGTGGTGGCACCGATCAGGTTGACGGTGCCGTTCTCGACCCAGGGCAGCAGAGCGTCCTGCTGGGCGCTGTTGAAGCGGTGCACCTCATCGATGAACAGGGTGCTGCGCAAGCCATGGCGTTGCAGCCGCTCCTGGGCGGCCTCCACGGCAGCGCGCAGATCCTTGACCCCGGCCAACACAGCGTTGAGGCTGCAGAAGTGGGCCCGGGTGCTCCCGGCAATGATGCGCGCCAGGGTGGTTTTGCCAACACCAGGCGGGCCATGAAGGATCAGGTTGCCGACGCGATCGGCGGCAATGGCGCGGCGCAACAGTCGTCCTTCCCCGAGGATCGCCTCCTGTCCCGCAAAGTCATCGAGGCTGCGGGGGCGCATGCGGTCGGCCAGCGGGGCCAGCCCTGCCAGCAAGGTTCGGCCATGGTGCTCAAACAGATCGCTCACGGGCCTGCTCCATCCCGGGCGCAGCGCGCCGGCCAGGTTCCATCATCGGCGGCACAGGGCTTTTAGGCTGGCCCGAAGCCTCGCGAGCACCTGCTTGGAATGGCCGCATCATCGCCTTCGCGCCCTTGTGCCGCTGAGCTTGGTGCTGTTGTGCGGTTGCAACAGTGTTGGCAACGAACAGGCCAGCAAACCGCTTCGCGTCTCCAGTCAGGTCGTTGGCGAAGCTCCGTTTGAACAACGCATCGACGCGATCGCCACCCTGGAGGCGGATCGCGTCGTGCAGCTGGCCAGTCAGGTGAGCGGACGGGTGATTGATCTGCGAGTGCGCCAGGGCCAGCACGTCAGACCCGGTCAGGTGGTGCTGGTGCTGGATCAGGCCCAGCTCACCGCTGAGCTCGCCAGCCTGCGGGCTCAGGCGCTCACCGACCGCATCAACGATGAGCGCTATGAACGCCTGGTGCGTGAAGGTGCGGCCAGTGCGATCCAGCGCGATCAGTACCGTCAGATCGCGACGGCATCGCGTCAGGCGCTGCTGGCACGCCAAGCCGATCTGGCCTATCGGGTGGTGCGTGCGCCCCATGCCGGCACGATCGGTGAGATCAACCTCAAGCTGGGCGACGTGCTGCAGGCGGGGGTGCCGTTCACCCAGCTGGTGGGGGACAGCGGGTTGCTGGCCGAGATCGAGCTGCCGGCCAACCTGGCCGCCCGCTTGCGGCCCGGATTGCCTGTTGAGCTGTTCAGCCCGGCCCAGGGCGATGCCCGGGTGCGCACCCAGCTGCGCGCGGTGGATCCGTCTATCACCACGGGATCGCAGTTGCTGATGGCCCAGGCCCGGTTGCCTGCCGCCGGGCCCGATTGGCGTCATGGCATGCGCTTGCGGGCTCAAGTGATCCTGGGCACACAGCGCCGACTCGCCGTTCCGTTTGCGGCGGTGACCCGTCTGGCCGGCCAGAGTTTTGTGTTTGTGATCGGTGATCGGGATCAGCTCAAGGCGCGACCCGGCAGCGCCTCCCAGAGCCCGGCGCAGGCTCTGCCAGCCAAGACGCGCGTGGCCGTGCAAGTGCCCGTGCAGCTCGGTGATGTGCAGAACAATCGCTACCCGGTGTTGCGGGGGCTGGTACCGGGGCAGCAGGTGATCACTTCGGGTCTGTTGCAGTTGCGCCACGGCATGCCGGTCACGACCCGCTGAAAACGGTTGCACCGCTGACCAGCTGTGCCGATATTCCGGTAATTTGCGGCCAAATGCCTCAGATTTGTGCGCCGCTCGCTTGTCAGGCTGCTCCCCTTGCTCTCGTGTGCGGCCCTGGTGGCCTGCGCCGCCAAGCCTTCAGGTAGGGCGCCCCTGGTCGTGCAGGTCGAACAGGTGGGTGATGCCCAGTTCAGTCCCGGCATCGACGTCATCAGCCGACTGGAGTCCACCACCAACGTGGCGCTGCGTCCTCAGGTTGACGGACGGGTGGTCAAGATCTTGGCTGTTCAGGGACAGCTGGTCAAAGCGGGGGATCCGATTCTGGTGCTCGACAACGTGCAGCAGAGCGCGAATCTCAATGCCAGCAAAGCGATGGCGCGGCGTGATCGCATCAATGCTGAGCGCTACGTGTTCTTGAATCAGCAGGGGGCCGTCTCGGCCCGCGACCGTGATTACTACGTCACCCAGGCCATCACCAGCGCTGATCAGGCCAAGTCTGACGCCGCCACCCTCGGCTACAAATATGTGACCGCGCCGATCACCGGTGAGATCGGTGACCTTGACACGGTCAAGCTTGGCGATTACGTGCGCCAGGGACAGGCGATCACGGGCATTGTCGACAACAGCAACCTCTGGACCTTGATGGATGTGCCTGCGACCCAGGCCTCATTCGTGAAGCTAGGTCAGAGTGTTCACCTCAAAACCCAGGGCAATCCGCCTTTAACCGGTTCCGGCAAAATTGTGTTCATCTCGCCCTATTTCGGGGTCAGCGGTGATCAGTCCTCCCCCAATACGGTCTTGGTCAAGGCGGAGTTTCCAAACTTGACCGGCAAACTCAAGACCGGTCAGTTTGTGCGCAATCGCATTATCACCAGCAACACCACACAGCTGTCGGTTCCAGTACAGGCCGTGATGATGCAGGCGCAGCAGCCCTTTGTCTATCGGATTGTGCCGTTGTCAGCCGCCTTGGCGAAGATCAAGGCCTCGACTCAGATCCCCGACGCCACAAAGCAGCACCTTGAAACGTTGCCCCCGTCAACACCAATCGTCGTGCAGACGCCCGTCAAGTTGGGACAACTGCTGAACAGCCGTTACCCTCTGCTGTCTGGTCTGCAGGCGGGAGACCGCATCGTGATCAGCAACACGGCGCTGTTGCGCTCCGGCATGCCGGTCAAGATTGCCAGCACCACCGCCCCCGCTAACTGAGACCTGCAGCGATGTCACTTTCCGATAATTTCATCAAGCGACCGGTTCTGACAACGGTCTGCAG
>CAYFMB010000050.1:10006-10311 GCA_964344095.1 uncultured Klebsiella sp. | reverse complement strand
CATCCATCGACGTCTGAGGGTCTGTCCTCAGGCTAGGTAGGGAGCTCTCCGTTGAACCGCCCGGATCGCCCGATCAGCCCACCCCCGCCGCAGCCGGGGGGGCACCTGAAGCTCTGGCCGCTCGCCGACCTTCCCCAGCTGCCCCCGTTGCGGCTGGCCGTGGTGGGGCATGTGGAATGGGTCACCCACCTGGAGGTGGATCAGCTACCGGCCCCCGGCGCCATTGCCCATGCCATCGCGTCGCGGGAGGAACCGGCAGGGGGCGGCGCCGTTGCGGCTGCCTGCCTGGCTCGCCTGCTGGGGAT
>CAYFMB010000050.1:7736-9996 GCA_964344095.1 uncultured Klebsiella sp. | reverse complement strand
CATGTGGCCTGGCGTGATGGCCCAACTCGCCGGGGCGTGAGCCTGGTGGATGGCCATGCCGACCGTGCGATCACGGTGATCGGCGAACGGCTGTCGCCATGGGCCTCGGATCCCCTCCCCTGGGCTGCCCTGTCCTCCGCCGATGGTGTCTTCGTGACGGCTACCGACGTGGAGGGGTTGCGGGCCTGCAGGAGGGCGCGGGTCCTCACGGCCACACCACGGGTGCGTTTGCCGCTGTTGCTTGAGGCCGATGTCGCGCTCGACGCGTTGATTGGCAGCGGTCTCGATCCTGGTGAAGCGGTCCCGGATGGGCTGCTGCAGCCGACGCCCCGCTGGCGCATCGCCACCGAGGGGGCCGCGGGCGGCGTGGTGCTGCCGGGCGGACGGTTTGCGGCCCCCGAGCTGCAGCAGCCGCTGCGCGATACCTATGGCTGCGGCGACAGTTTTGCGGCCGGTGTGACGGCCGGTCTGGCCGCCGGCTGGCCTGTGGAGCAGGCGATCAGCCTGGGCTGCCACTGGGGCGCGGCCTGTGCCGGCCATCTCGGTCCCTACCCGCCAGAGCCTGAGGGCTGAGTGGCACGTGCTGAGCGGCACGTTCAGTCCACCGGCCGCGCTTCAACGATGCTGATGGCAGCGGCGGTTGGGATGATCCGGTCGATCTGGAAGCCAGCCGCCGTCAGAAGGTGGGCGTATTCCTCCGCCGTGCGCTCGCGGCCGCCTTCGGTCATCACGAGCATGTTCAGATCGAGGAGCTTGCCGGGGAACGGCGCGTTGCCGGCTGGAATCACAGGCTCAAGGATCAGCAGCCGGGCCTGAGGGCCCATCGCCCGGCGGATGTGCCCCAGGATCGTGAGGCAGGCCTCGTCGTGCCAGTCGTGCACGATGTGTTTCATCAGGTAGGTGTCTGCACCGGCTGGCACAGCGCTGAAGAAATCCCCCGCCTGCAGGTGCAGCCGATCCCTTGGCGTGAGTCCCTCGAGAACGGTGGCCTGATCAAACAGCGTGCCGCGCATCTGGCTGTGGGCCTCGAGCACGGCTTCCAGCAGTTGCCCCCTGCAGCCACCGACATCGACCATGTGCTGGATCGTGGCGAAGTCGTCGTAGGCGTTGAGAAAGGCCTGCACCTCCAGGCGTGACAGGTCTCCCATCGCGGCGTTGAACACGGCAGCCCGGCCGGGGTTCTGCTCGTACCAGCTGAAGACATCCATGCCGTAGCGCTGGCGGAATCCGTTGTCGCCGGTGCGGATGCACGCGAGCAGACCGGCCCAGCTGAGGTAATGCTCATCGCCCACGAGCCGCGAGAACTGCCGCAGGGATTGCGGGTGATCACTGCGCAGCAGCTCGGCGAGGGGACTCAAGCTGAAATGGCCGGGTCTGGTTTCCGCAAACACCCCCACGCTGGCCAGACCGCGCAACAGACGGAACAGGCTTGGGGGATGGGCACCGCAGCCATGGGCCAGCGTGTCGAGCGACTGCTCACCCTCGGCCATCGCATCGGCAAGCCCGAGCTCTGCGGCCACATGGATCATTTGCGAGACCCAGGCACCGCTGGCCATCGCCATCAACTGATTGGACATCTCTGCGGTGCTCATGGCTGCGGTGCTGGGGAGCTGCAGGCTGGCACCGGTTCGTGGTGCTGGCCAGCCCGATTGGCAGTCCGCACCGACCCACGGCAGGTATCCATGGGATTCCCCGCGGTGGTTTGGTGCTGGCCGTGGCCCTGAGCCATCGGCTGCAGCTCCCCCTGCTCGCCGAACCCCAGGCGAGCTGCCTGGTGGTGGATGACGTCTACGAAACGGGCCGCACCCTCACCGCCCACCGTGACCTGCCGCAGGCTCAGCATGTGGTGTGGATCAGCAAGGTCGAGCCGCGTTGGTGGCAGGCGGCCGAGGTGACAGACAGCGACGAATGGATCGTGTTCCCATGGGAGAACGCTGCAGCAGCAGCGGTGGATGAAGCGCTTTACCGGGCCTCCCGCTGATGGCCAGGCCGATCGTCTACCTCGCTTCCCCCTATGGCTTTTCGCCCCATTGGCGAAGCCGGCTCCTGCCTGACTTCATCACCGCCCTCGAGGCCCTGGGGCTTGAGGTCTGGGAACCGTTCAGCCGGAACGGTCAGCTGGATCTCGCTGAGCCCGGATGGGCCTGGCGCGTGGCTCGTGCCGATCTGCAGGATGTCGGCGATGCCGAGCTGTTTTTTGCCATCGTCAACGGCACACCACCCGATGAGGGGGTGATGGTGGAGTTGGGCGCTGCCATTG
>CAYFMB010000050.1:2945-7726 GCA_964344095.1 uncultured Klebsiella sp. | reverse complement strand
CTGCCATTGCGCTGGGGAAGCCTGTCTTTCTCTACCGCGACGACTTCCGTCGCTGCAGCGACTCCGAGGATTACCCGCTCAACCTCATGGTGTTCAGTGGTCTGCCCCGTGATGGCTGGCACGACTATCTCTACAGCTCGATCGATCAGCTTGCCGATCCATCCAAGGCGCTTGTGCGCTGGCTGGAGCAACGGATCACCAGCGCCCCTTCGTCCTGACCCCCCTCGACGCCCATCGCGGGCCTGCGCCATGCGTTTGCTGCATACCTCCGATTGGCATCTGGGTCGTCCGTTCCACGGGGCCAACCTGCTGAACGATCAGGCGGCCGCCATGGAGCGGATCGTGGAGCTCGCCGTTGAGGTTACCGGCGATGGCGATCACGGCCGCACCGGCCCGCCTCAGCCGGGCCGGTGCGGCCGTGATCGCCATCGCCGGTAACCATGATTCCCATGTGCGCGTCTCGGTTTACGACGATCTGCTCTCCGCCTTCGGGGTCACGATCCGCGGCGATCTTCGCCGCGCCGCTGAACCGGTTCTGGTGGAGCCGCGGCGGGGCGGCCAGCCGGTAGCCATCTATCCACTGCCCTACCTCGAGCCGGCGGTCGATGGCCCTGCCCTTTCGGATGGTGCACTCCAGGGGGAGCGGTTCACGCACCAGACGGTGACCCGGCTGGCCCTGGAACGGATTCAGCAACACCGAGCCGCTCAGCCCTCGCGGCGCTCCCTGCTGGTGGCGCACACCTTCGTGGCCGGTGGGGAGACCTCCGATTCCGAACGGGAGCTGACCGTCGGCAACGTCGACCGTGTGAGCGTCGAAACCTTCGATGGCTTCGACTATGTGGCCCTGGGCCATCTGCACGGGTCCCAACAACTCGCTAGTGCGAGGGTTGCCTACTCCGGCACACCCCTGGCCTATTCGTTCTCCGAGCAGCACCACAGCAAATCGGTGCGCATCGTTGAGCTGAACGCGGCTGGTGTGCCCTCCGTGGAGGTGGTGCCCCTGGGGGTGGGGCGTCCCCTGAAGACGCTGGAGGGACCGTTGGACGACCTGTTGCGGGATCCCCGCCATGAGCCGTTCCGTGGGGCCTGGCTGCGGATCGTGCTCACCGATGACAGCCTGCCGATCCAGGCGATGGCCCGGCTGCGCCAGCGCTTTCCCCATGTGGCTGAACTGCGCCACCAGCCGCCCGAGAGCAGCTCCGCCAGCGTCAGCCACCGCCACCAGCAGGTGCGTGAGGCCCTCTCACCGCTGGATCTCAGCCTCGCGTTCTTTGCGGATCAGCAAGGGCGTTCAGCCACGGAGCCGGAAGCAGAGATGCTGCGACGGGCCCTCGCTGCCGGTTCCCTTGGGGCGGAGCGATGAAGCCCCACGTGTTGCAGCTGGAGGCGTTCGGCCCCTACGCCGATCCCTGTGAGATCGCCTTTGACCCCCTCAGCGATGAGGGGTTGTTTCTGATTTACGGCAGCACCGGCTCCGGTAAGACGTTTCTGCTGGATGCGCTCTGTTTCGCGCTCTATGGCGAGGTGTCGGGGGAGCGCCACGTCAAGGGGCTCAAGTCTGACCATGCGCCATCAGCGGCCGTGCCGCGGGTCTGTCTGCAGTTCTCCTGTGGAGGGGCCTTTTATCGGGTGGAGCGATCGCCGGCCTACCTGGCGCCCAAGGCCCGCGGCCAGGGATTCACGGAGAAGGCACCCAGTGCCGCACTGTTTCGCCTGAACGGCTCTGAATCGGAGCCAATCGCCACGCGAACCCAGGAGGTCAATCGCGAGGTTGAGCAGCTGGTGGGCCTCAATGCCAGCCAGTTCCGTCAAGTGATCCTGCTTCCCCAGGGCCGTTTTGCCGAGGTTCTACGCGCCAAGGCCGACGAGCGGGAGGCCCTGCTCAAGACCCTGTTCGACACGGTGCTGTTTGAGCGGGCTGGCCTTTGGCTGGAGGAGCAACGGCGCTCCGCTCGCGATGCCGTTCAGGCGCAGAGCCAGGCCCTGGAGGGGTTGCGCCGGCAGGCCTGGCAGATCAGCGTCCCGTTTCAATCCTCCAGCGAGCCGGATGGGCAGGAGTCTCTCCCCGGCGACCTGGGCGCCCTGGAGGCCCTGCTGGCGCAGCTGGATGGTGCACTCAGCCTGGCCAGCCAGGGCGTCAGCGACAGCACCAACGCCCTCAACGACGCCCAAGCCCACAAGGTGTCGCTGGATCGTCAGGCCGAACGCTGGGACCGGCGCGCCACCGCTACGGCCCGCCTGATCGAGCTCGAGGGCAAACAAGACGTTGTGGAGGCGTACCGCCAGAAGCTGCAGCGGGCGGAACGGGCCGAGACCCTGCGCGGCAGTCTTGAGGCGGAAGCCTCCGCACGGGCGGCCTGGGAGAACGAATGCCGGCGGGTGGATGCCCAGCTGCTCCACTGCCGAAGCAGCCGCGATCAGGCACTGGCTTGCCCCGATGCCCTCGTACGTCTGCCGTTGAACAGCGCCCCTGGCCTGGAGGCCCTCGCAGATGCCCGCAGTGCCCTGGCCAGCAGACGCACTGAGCTCACAGCCCTGGCACGCCAGGCCGAGGCGGCTGCCGAGGCTCATCAGCTGAGTGCTCGGGCCGCCGGACTGGCCGCCGAAGCTGGTGCCCTTCTGCACCAGGCAACTGCAGCTCAGGTCCAATGTCGACAGCGCCGGCAAGCCGCGGCCGACCAGCTGCAGGCAGCCACCACAGCCCACGATCAACTGCAGGGCTTAGAACAGGCCGCCACCACGGCCACGCTGCAGGCGCAGATCGCCGTGCGCGTGGGCCAGGTGGCGCAGCAGCGTCAGCAAGCCCTGGCGCAGCAGCAGGCGGCGGACCGAGAGCTGCTCGACCGCAACGCGCTTCTCCAGCAGCTGCGCCGCCGACAGCTCGACGGCATGGCCGCCCACCTGGCCGAGGGCCTCAGCGTTGGGGTGCCCTGTCCGGTCTGTGGTGCCCTGGAGCATCCATCACCGGCCATGGCCTCCGAACAACCGGTTGCGGATCACGCCATCGAAACGGCCGAACGCCACCAGGCGGAGGCCAGTGCGGCAGCGCGCCTGGCAACGGAAGCCTTGGTGAGGGCCGATACGGCATTGCGCACCCTGCAGGAGCAGGTGGGGCCAGCCCCGCTCCATCCACAGCGGGCAGCCACTGCCGCGGCCCAGGCCACCGACGCCCTCGCTCGGGCGCGGGCCCTTGCAGCCCAGCGCCCCCTCCACCATCAGGAGCTGCAGGCCCACGAGCGTGACCTCCAGACCTTGCAGGAGCAGATCGATCGGGCCCGCACCGACCAGGCCTTGCATGGCAGCGCTGCCGCTGAGGCGCGCCAGAGAGCCCTCTCGCTCGAGGCGGAGATCCATGCCTGCCTCGGTGAAGCGGTTCACCCCCAGGTCGCCCTGGAGAGCCTGTTGCCCCTCGAGTCTGCGCTGCGCGATCTGGCCTCGGCTGTTGAGCAGGTGGCCACGCGCTGGAGTCAATTGGAGCAGGCATCACGCCGTCTGGCAGAGGAATTGGCAGCGAGCCCGTTTGATGCGCTGACATCGGCCCGCGATGCCCTCAAGCCAGAGCCTTGGCGCCGCGATCTGGAGGAGCGGATCGCGGCCTACACCCATGCTTTGATCGCCAATCGTGCTGTTCTTGCCGAGGCCGACCTGCTCGACCTGCCTGAGCTGCGCCCTGATACCGCGGCCGCGCACGAGCGCGTTCTGGAGTTGGATGCGGCCCGCTCGCGTGCTCTCGACCACCACAGCCAGGTGCGTGTCGCCAGAGACCAGCTGCAACGGCTGCTCCAGAGCTACGGCAAGGAACAGGCTGTGCTCCAGCAGCTCGAGGCCCGCTGGCAGTTGCTGCAGGGCGTCGCCGATCGTTGCACCGGGCGTGCCGCTCCCTACATCTCTCTGCAGCGTTGGGTTCTCTCTGCCTACTTGGCTGAGATCTGTCGTTATGCCAACCAACGGCTCGAGCTGATGACCTCGCAATGCGGGGCTCGGCCTGCGTGTTCTCGACGCTTACACCGGCGAAGGGCGTGATGTGAGCAGCCTCTCTGGCGGAGAAACCTTCCAGGCCTCCCTCGCCCTGGCCCTTGGAGTCGCCGACACGGTGCAAGCCCATGCCGGTGGTGTGCACCTGGATGCGCTCTTCATCGACGAAGGGTTTGGCAGCCTTGATCCGGACAACCTCCAACTGGCGATGGATGAACTGGATCGGCTGCGCAGTGGTGGGCGCATGATCGGGGTGATCAGCCACGTTGCAGCCCTGCGGGAACGGATCCGCGCCGGCATCGCCATCACGGCGGCGGCACGCGGGTCGCGGGCCACGGTGTGCCGAACGACACCATCGGCCTGATGGGCGTCTGGGTCAGCCGTTCTGTTGACGACTGCCGTTTCTGGATTGACGCATCGGTTCGTCGGGCTTGAGTGGTGATGTTGCGCGGTGTTGTGCCGTTCCACCCGACCATTGACATTCCCCATGGCTCGAACCCCTTCGCTTCTCTCGGATTTCAAAGCGTTCATCAACAAAGGCAATGTCGTCGATCTCGCCGTTGCGGTTGTGATCGGCTCCGCGTTCGGCAAGGTCGTCGACTCAGTGGTCGCCCTGGTGATGGGTGTGCTGCTGCAGCCCGCACTCAAGGCCGCCAAGGTGGATGCCATTCAGAACTGGCCGGCAGGCGCTGTGCTGGTGGCCCTGATCAACTTCCTGCTGATCGCCTTTGTGGTGTTTCTGATCGTGCGGGCGATTGAAGGTTTGAAGCGCCGAGAGGCCGCCGTGGCCGCACCCGATCCCCAGG
>CAYFMB010000050.1:2239-2935 GCA_964344095.1 uncultured Klebsiella sp. | reverse complement strand
CAACTGGCCTCTGCCGTCACCCGGTTGGCCGACGCGTTGGACCGCCGCCAGCTCTGACGGCACCCGAATGGGGTGGCGCGGCCGCCTCAAAGCAGCCGCAGCCACGCCCACCAGAGCAACGCGATTGGCAGCATGGCCAAGGCCAGCACAGCCAGGGCTTGCCACTGCTCCCCGGTGAGATCCATCAGCATTGGCCCCTCGCCCTCGGCGGACCCTAGGGGCGGCTGGCCTAGTGCTGGTCTGCCCTTTCCGACATGGCTATGACGCAGGTAGTTCGTCCATGGCGATGGCCGGCCTGCGCATCCCCGATCCGGTCATGCCGGCGGTCTGGGACCTTCGCGATGAATTTCTGCACCTGCCCGGTGACGGCCTGTTGCTCGTTGATCGAGCCGGCACGATCTGCTTCTTCGACAATCGCGCCCGCGAGTTGATGGGAGTGCGCGCCCTTCAGGGCTTGGGGGGAGAACTGACGGAGGAGTGGCCTGAACTGGCGGCTGTGTTGCAGGACCAGGGGGCCTCGTTTGCGGAGGCGGGGCCGATGCTGGCCACTGTTGTCTGTCGTGGCGTGGCTCGGCGTGTGCGGCTGTTCCGCACGGATGACGGGATCGGCGTGGTGTTGTTGAGCGATCGCCAGGGGGCCAGCGGCTTTGTCAACGAACAGCTGTTGATGCACAAGCGCATCCTGCGGCACATCCG
>CAYFMB010000050.1:0-2229 GCA_964344095.1 uncultured Klebsiella sp. | reverse complement strand
GACCAGATACCGATCCCAAGGCCATCCGCACCTTTCACGAATCCCTGCGTCACTGGCAGCCAGTGCGCGAGGTGGTCTTGAACTATCGCAAGGGTGGCGCACCCTTCTGGGTGGAGATCGACATCACACCGCTGGCCGACAGTGATGGCTGGTTCAGCTACTGGGTTGCCGTGCAGCGGGAAGTGCGAGGACCCCAGGCCAGCGGCAAACCGGACTGACCGCCGGATGGCCGCCGCTGTTGGGTTCAGAAGCAGAACGGCAGGAACTGGGTGCGGCAGGCGGCGTAGCCGTCCACCAGGGGGCCGAGGCCGATCTGATGGGCAATGCCTGCACCGGTGATGGCCTCGGTGAGGATGCCGATCACGATGCCAAGCATGGCGGCACGGCCGTTGAAGCGCTCAGCCTGCTTGAGCTGCTCGAGGTGGATCTGCTCAGCAGCACGGTTCTGGAACCAGGCTTCGGTGGTTGGGGTGTTGCTCATGGATCTGGGATTCAGGTGTCAGAGATCGTCGATGAGTCAGCCCAGGCCCACCTGGCCGAGGATGCCTTGGCCGGTCAGCAGTTCGGTGGCCAGGCCGATCACAAACCCGAGCATCGCCAGACGGCCGTTCCAGGTCTCGGCGAAGGCCACGAAGCCGAAGCGGGAGCTGTCTGCCATGGGTGTTGCGAAGTGTTTCAGGCACTGTAACGCCATGTAACGGGCCTTTGGGGCTCGGTCTTCGCTGCATCGGTGCCTTGGTGGCGGCCCAGACAGCAACGGCCAGCCAGGGCGGGCACTGAGCAGTGGCTCGGTGGAGTCTTGCGCTCCAGGCCTTGGGTTATTGATTCGCCAGGACGTCTCTGAGATCCAGGCGTACGGCCGGACTCAGAACAAGACGGGATCGAGGGTGGCCCAGGGCAAGAATCTCGGCCGCGCGGTCTGCTGGCGATGCCGATCAAGATCGTGTTCAATCATCCGGGATTGATGCGGGCGCCTTTTGGTCGTTGAGATTGGAGATCTGGATCTCCTGGACGCGCTGGTCTGGCTCGGAAGGGGAGGCAATGCTGCAGAAAAGATGTGTGCATCGCAAAGCACCATCAGCCGTGCCGCAGCGAGGGTGATGGAGGCGTTTGACCTTGAACTCGTGAAAGATCAAGGCGAGTGGCTGATCATCGGAGACACGGCCCTTCTCGACCACGAGAGACTGATCCATCAACGGATCCGCCTGAATGGCCCCTCCCCGCTGCGGGTGGAGGCTCAGTACTACTCAAGCCCAGTCTTCAGCAGAGGGCTTGAGGACAAGAGCTATTTGTTGGGCAACTTCGACATTCTTGAGATTAGTCGAGCCATCGAGCTGCTGCGTACAGGCGTGCTCGATGCGTGGATCGCTGGATATCCAGATCTTCCTGCTCCGAACGACCCTGATCTCGTTTGCATTCACCTCACGCGACTGCCGCTGCACCTTGTCGTCGCACCTGGACATCCGCTCGTCTCCAAGGGAGAGGCGGTCACCCTTGATGACGTGGCTGACTTCCCTTGCATTTCACTGAGGGATGGTGCATTCCCCGAATCACAAAGGATTCTCGAAAGCTTGGGGCTCTGGAACACCCCAGCCAGGGTCAAACGCTATGACCAGATGAAATGGCTAGGGCAGACATCCGATCAGGTGTCCGTTGGCTATGCAAGTGTGTTCAGCATTGAGCTGTATCCAGAGCCCATGGTCTTCCTCCCGGTTGATCTAGGCATGGATGTTGGCGAAACCCTTGTCGTCAGACGTGAATACGAACACCACCCCAGAATCGAGAGCCTATTGGCCACTTTGAAGACAATGGCAGTTGAGCTGGCCAATGCCTATCCGGGCATCAGGACCCTGTTCTAGTCAGCCAATAGGCCCCCAGACGACGTCACTCTCGATCAGTGGGTGATCCACCCTTAGCCCCTAACACGCACGCTGCGGCGGTGCCGGTGGAACCCATGAAGCATTCGGCATCTGGGCACAACGTTGCTCCGCAGACGCCAGGCACGCATCCATCTACTGCCTGAACCATTCCCGCCGTTTGGCAGTCACAGAACACGATCGGTGCTGGTCAGCGAAAGGGAGCATGGCGCTGAGCATGGCAACGGCAGCCACGCCCCTGGACGGCTGCGGGGTTCCTCGCGTTATTCCGTTTAAGCCTTGCCATCACGGCTTGCCATGCTGGCAACCTGGTCACCAGCTGGGTCTCAGCGTTGCAATCGCCCTCCACCAG